>CALAIJ010000325.1 GCA_937923365.1 uncultured Sulfitobacter sp. | reverse complement strand
AACTGGTCGAAATACGATGTGGGCATCGCGCGTTCTCACCTAAATCTGCCTCTTGGGTTTTCTCTTGGCGGAAAACCTCAGAAGGCAAATTAGGGAGACATTAAGGCAAAATTATGACGAATGTGACGAAACTGGGGCAGGAAGATCACCCAGCGAGAAAACGCCAGCTTCGCTCATTTGGACGCTGGCAAATGGCCGCCTTTTACAGCAGCATTCCACAAACGGGTATCCATCCACAAAGAACATGAACACACCTGCCCTTATTTATTCAGTGTCGCGTATGTGGGATAAGCCAAATCGCCAACCAGCTTTCGGCGAAATGCGTATCAGAGTACCTCCGAGCAGTGAAAGAAGGTCGAACAGATAATATGAACCGAGAACACAAAAAGGAGACGACCAAGAGGGCAATTGCACTGATACTTGGTATCGTCGGCATACCGCTTCTTTTCTTTTTGCTTCGGGCAACGCTTTTTCCAAACTGGGGCAATGCGGCACTTAACATCGCCTTTCTATTTTGGGTTGTATGTGTATTCATACTCGAGCGACGGTTGTCGAAGTTTATCAAAGCCAACCGAACCGACTAAAGTCAGGATAGGAAAGAACTTTGGGTGTCGTTCTTCAAAGCAATAGCGAATTTGACATTGTCAATCACACGACAAGCAGTGGCATTCAGTCAACCATCTCGACAACTGTTGGCTTGCCCAAGGTATTTTCAGACTGGGTTGCCGCAGGTCATCTGAGTTGGGACACGCTAGATGCTTCGCTTGGATATGACAGGACTTTTGGCACGCCGTGGGGCGGGTATGAAATCACCATTGAGCGCAACCCGGCAACAGAACAATTTGTTATTGGAGGCGCGGTAAGTGGCGGCTCTCTGGGCGGTTCTTTCGAGGTTACGGGAACAATCGGCCAAGATGGAAAGCTATACGCTGATCTGGACAGCGTGCGCGTTTTCGGTGGCATGCAGGTTATCCTCGGCGATCATCGTGAAATCCTTGGCTGGTCAACCGGCGTTGGAGGGAAAGCCCAGGCAGGCATATTCCTCGATTACAGTTCGACGACCGGCTATGATCTTGGGGCGGGCCTTCGGCTGGAGATGACGCAAGGTTTCGGCTTAGGCACCCTGAATACTGCTGTCGAATATATTCCTTCGATATTCCACGCAGATGAACTGAGCATCGAGCAATTGCGCACGATCATTCATGAGCTTTCGCCAAGCACACTCGAAACCATTAACTCTTCACCATTTCCGATTATGGCCCTCCTCGTGGCCTACTTTGGAAAACAGGCGGCAATCGAAGAGATCAGCAATTATTATGGCATAGAGAATTGCTTTGCAGCAGGCACGCCCATCGACATGTGGCCACGTGACCAGAAACTCAAGGCAGATGCCAACGGCATCTTTGACCAAGCAACCGTGCGCGCGCAGATTTGGCAAAAGCCGATTGAAGAAATCCGGACCGGTGATCTGGTGGCTGCCTTTGACACGAACGGCAATCTTGTGCCCGGTTACGTGCCGCGCACTATGGTAAACCAAGCGAAGATCCTGCTGAACTTCCAAGGCACCAAAGTGACACCTGGCCACGTCTATTACCGTGCAGACAGCGCAAGGGCGCAAAAGTTTGAGACGCTGATAGATGTGTTGCGCGATGATGGTGTGATTGAAAGTCGGGATGGAACGCCTGTCCGTGCGGCAACAAACGTGCCTGTTGGCCATCCTCATGACCGGTTTGTGCAGGCCGTCGCTGGCACGCGTCAGCCCGATGGTTCTGTTGCCGTAAAGGCGCGCGGGCATATCCGCCTTGGGACGCGCTTTATCATCGAAGGGGCGCGCTCCTATGCAGTGGCTGATTTGATCGACGCCGGCGGCGGGCATGTGGGTGAGGACGGGTTGATCTACACGGACAACAGCGAACCGATGCCCTTTCACTGGGAATTCGGAGATGCGCTCCCGCGGCCCGAGGACTATGTACTCGCCTGCTCTGGCACGACGGTGGAAGACATCTATCGGGAGGGCGAATGGGAAGGCGAAACGCCGCATATGCCCCACCCACTTGTGATGGATGGTGGCCCAGTACAGCCGCTCTCTCCAACGGCGCATGCCATGATGCCGCGGAATGAGCCGATTGAGCCTGTGCCTTACACCGTTTCACCAAAGAGCGCGCGCAAGCCTTTCGCGGGCTAGGCGCGACACGTTGATCGTAAGGTGGGCCTCTGGCCCACCCAGCCGGTGTTATTCAGCAGGTACCGCAACATCCGCGCCCAGCGGATGCGACAGCTTATCCAGCATCTCCTTAGGACAAACCTGAACAAAGTGATGCCGCTCCGCATCCCAGTGCTGAAGAATATCGGCCGCCAGACGGCTGCCCGTCTCAGCGAGATGCCGTGTCAGCAGGGTTTCCAGCTGTTCAAGCCAATGGCCCTCAGCCACAGGGCAGGTAACAACCGTTTCCATGTTCATCATCGATGCCGCGCGCCCTTCCGGGTCGTACAGATAGGCCATCCCGCCTGTCATGCCCGCACCAAAGTTGGCACCGATCTGGCCAAGGATCACCGCAACGCCACCGGTCATATACTCGCACCCGTTTGACCCGCACCCTTCGATAACAACACGTGCACCGGAGTTGCGCACGCCAAACCGCTCACCTGCGCGCCCTGCGGCAAAGAGGTATCCGTCCGTAGCGCCATAGAGCACTGTGTTCCCGATGATCGTATTCTCGGCCGCAACAATTGCGCTGGCCATGGGCGGGCGCACAACGATGGTGCCACCCGACAGACCCTTACCAACATAGTCATTGGCATCGCCCGAGACCTCCAGCTTGAGACCGGGGGCCGCAAATGCCCCGAGCGACTGGCCCGCTGATCCTGTCAACTTGATCGTCAGGTGGTCGGGCTGCAACTGGTTGCGCATCCCGAACCGCTTGACGATATGGCTGGACACCCGCGTGCCAACTGTCCGGTGCGTGTTCTGCACAGCATAGCTTAGTTGCATCTTTTCACCGTCTTCAAGGAAGCGCGCGGCGTCGCCGACAATCTGTGCATCCAGCGTATCACCGACAACCTGACGTGGCTTGTCGCGGTCATAGACCGTGTTCTGTGCCCCATCGACAGTGATCAACAGCGGGTTAAGATCAAGATCATCCAAGTGGGAAGACCCGCGGCTGACTTGCGTTAACAAATCGGCCCGGCCGATAACTTCATCCAGGGACCGTGCCCCGATCGAGGCAAGAATCTCGCGCACTTCGGAGGCATAGAAAGTGATGAGGTTGACCACCTTGTCGGCGTTACCTGTGAACTTGTCGCGCAGGGCTTCGTCCTGCGTACAGACCCCTACAGGGCAGGTGTTGGACTGACACTGGCGCACCATGATGCAGCCCATCGCGATCAGGGCCGCTGTGCCGATCCCGTATTCCTCGGCGCCAAGCATGGCGGCCATGACAATGTCACGGCCCGTGCGCAAACCACCATCCGTCCGCAGGGTGACACGGTCGCGCAGGTTGTTCATCGACAGCACCTGATGCGCCTCGGTCAGGCCCATTTCCCACGGCAGGCCCGCATATTTGATGCTGGTGGCAGGGCTGGCCCCTGTTCCGCCGTTGTGACCTGAAATCAGGATCACATCCGCCTTGGCCTTGGCGACACCCGCCGCAATCGTACCAACGCCAGAGGAAGCAACCAGCTTCACTGTCACCTTACAGCGCGGGTTGATCTGCTTGAGATCATAGATCAGCTGCGCGAGGTCCTCGATGGAATAGATGTCGTGGTGCGGCGGCGGGGAAATCAGCGTGACCCCCTTGGTAGAGTGCCGCAGCCGCGCAATGAGGTCCGTGACCTTCATGCCGGGCAGTTGCCCGCCCTCGCCAGGCTTGGCACCCTGGGCGACTTTGATCTCCAGCTCTTCGCACTGGTTGAGGTATTCAGCAGTGACACCAAAACGCCCGCTGGCAACCTGCTTGATCTTGGCGGAGGGGTTGTCGCCGTTGGGTTCGGGCACAAAGTGGGCGGGGTCCTCGCCCCCTTCGCCACTGTCGGACTTGGCACCGATACGGTTCATCGCGACGTTCAGCGTCTTGTGTGCCTCAGGGGACAGCGCGCCCAAGGACATGCCCGGCGTGACGAACCGCTTGCGGATGGAGGTGATGCTTTCGACCTCCTCCAACCCGATAGGCTGGCCCATGGGCTTGATGTCCAGCAGATCGCGCAAGTGAATGGGCGGATTGCTTTGCATCTTGGCAGAATACTGCTGCCACATGGCATAAGACGCCTTGTTACAGGCCATCTGCAACATGTGCATGGAAGACGCCTCCCACGCGTGGGTCTCGCCGGACTGGCGCGCCTTGTAGAACCCACCGATGGGCAGAACGACACCGTCGCCTTGCCAGCCTTGCGCATGCACGGCCTCTGCCTTGCGCTGAATACCGGTGACGCCAATGCCACTGATGCGGCTGGTCATGCCGGGGAAAAACTCGGCACACATGGCGCGGGACAATCCGACTGCTTCGAAATTCAGACCGCCGCGATAGGAGGACACAACTGAAATGCCCATCTTGGCCATGATCTTGAGCAGGCCCTGATCAATCGCCTCGCGATACCGCTGAATAGCCTGCGTCAAGGACACATCCAGCAAGCCGCGGCTGATCCGGTCCGCCAATGAATCCTCGGCCAGATAGGCGTTGACCACCGTGGCACCACAGCCAATGAGAACCGCAAAGTAATGTGCATCCACACATTCCGCTGACCGCACGTTCAGCGACGTGAACGTCCGCAGCCCTTTGCGTGTGAGGTGACTGTGCACCGCGCTGGTGGCAAGGATCATCGGCATCGCAACACGCGTGCCGTCACTGCCCTGATCGGTCAGCACGATATGACCTGCACCGGAGCGGACGGCATCCTCGGATTCGGCTCTGATACGGGCCAAACCAGCGTTCAGCGTGCCTGTGCCCGCCTCGAAGGTACAATCGATGGTGACAGTGTCCGCGTTGAAATGGGAGACCAGTTCGTCAAACTGCGCATTGCCGACAAACGGGCTGTCGAGCACAAGGATTTCCGTCTGGCTGCTGTCTTCGTCCAACACGTTCTTGAGGTTTCCGAACCGCGTCTTGAGGCTCATCACGCGGTATTCGCGCAAGCTGTCGATGGGCGGGTTGGTCACTTGAGAAAAGTTCTGCCGGAAGAAGTGGCTGAGCGGACGATACTTGCCCGACAGTACGGCGGATGGCGTGTCATCGCCCATGCTGGCGAGGGTCTCTTTCCCGTCCTCGGCCATGGGGGCAAGGATCTGTTCCAGCTCTTCGATGGTGAAACCTGCGGCGACCTGACGGCGACGCAATTCGTTACCCTCAAACAGCGGCTTTTCCTCAACCGCTGCAAGGGCCGTGTCCAGTTCGTTGATCTTGCCGACCCAGTCACCGAACGGCAAAGCGGCGGACATTTTGTCCTTCAACTCTTCGTCGTGATAAAGCTCACCTTTGCCCATGTGCACGCCGATCATCTGACCGGGGCCAAGCGCGCCTTTGCGGACGACATTGGCTTCGTCCAGCGGCACCATGCCGGTCTCTGATCCGGCGATCAGCATGCCATCGGATGTCTCTACATAGCGCATGGGGCGCAGGCCGTTTCGGTCCAGACCCGCGCAGACCCAGCGACCATCGGTCATGGCCAGCGCGGCGGGGCCATCCCACGGCTCCATCACGGAATTGCAGTAGGAATACATGTCGCGCCACGGCTGCGGAAGTTCGACCGCCTGCTTGGACCACGACTCCGGGATCAGCATGGTCTTGGCCATGGGCGCAGAGCGGCCGGCGCGTACCAGAACCTCGAAAACAGAGTCTAATGCGGCCGAATCCGATGATCCTGCGGCAACGATGGGTTTGATATCTTCGGCCATGTCGCCAAAGGTGCCGGAGGCCATGCGGATTTCGTGGGACTTCATCCAGTTAAGGTTGCCCTTAAGCGTGTTGATCTCTCCGTTGTGGGCCAGCATGCGGAAAGGCTGCGCCAACCACCACTGCGGGAAGGTGTTGGTGGAATAGCGCTGGTGGTAAATCGCAAAGGCGCTGACAAAGCGTTCGTCCATCAGGTCGGGATAGAATTCCGCAACCTGCTCGGCCAGCATCATGCCTTTGTAGATGATGCTGCGGCAGGACATGGACGCGATGTAAAGCGTGGGCACCTGTGCGGCGATGGCGGCCTTTTCAATGCGGCGGCGGATGACATAGAGCTCGCGCTCGAAGGTTTCCTCGTCCACGCCCTTGGCATTACTGATCAGGATCTGCTCGATCTCGGGGCGGGTGGCGTTGGCCTTTTCGCCCAGGCATGCGACGTCCACGGGCACATGGCGCCAGCCGTAGATGTAGTAGCCCATGCGCAGGACTTCGGTTTCGACGATTGTGCGGCACGTCTCCTGCGCGCCAAAGTCGGTACGGGGCAGGAACACCTGACCGACGGCAATCAGCTCATTCCGGCGTGGCGTGTGGCCGGTGCGTTCAACCTGATCGTAGAAGAACGGCACGGGGATTTGCACGTGGATACCCGCACCATCACCGGTCTTGCCATCCGCATCAACCGCACCGCGGTGCCAGATGGCTTTCAACGCCTTGATGCCATTCTCGACCACGGCGCGCGTCTTGGAGCCGTCTATGTTGACGACCAGACCAACCCCGCACGAAGAATGCTCCTCCGCCTCACTGTAAAGACCGTTCTCGGACAGATGACGGCGCTTGGCTTCTTCTGCTTTCACCCAGTTTTCGTCGTAGATCATGGCAAGGTCCTTTCAGAAATCACGGCGCGCGCAGTAACCACGTCGCAGCCATAGAGGGGCGTGTTGGAGAGATATCCGGGCGCACCGGGATAGATAAATTCGACGGGGGACGCGTTGAAATCGTAAGGGGCATCAGGCCCCGACACGGTTCCGTAACCGGAAAAGAACCGCCGGTGCTTGGCAGAGACATATTCCGATCCGGTCGCCGCATAACTCAGCGCGCCTTTGGTATCGACGATGCGGATTGAGTATTCGGTCCGGTGCAGGACCTCACCGTCAATGGTCAGGTCGCGCTCCACAATGCGGTCAAAGCCTGTGACATCCATCCGGCCCTTGGAGGTGGAAATGCTGAACTGATAGCTGTCCAATCCATTGCTCAGCAGCTCTGTCAGGTTGGCAGGATCCTTGGCGGGCGAAACCAGACGTTCACGGGCATCGTCACCGACGTAGTAGCTGTCGATCCACTGTGCTTCGTCGTCGACCTGTCCGATATAGACAGGGCCGTTCTGACCGATCTCGGTGTGCCATTTCATGCCTTGCGGGTCGGCGGCACAGGTCCAATGATGTTCGACCAGACACTGGCGCGACTGCACGGTCAGATAGGCCGTGCACCCTTTTGGCGGGGTGAACGTACCAGCACTGGCGCTGGCGCCACATAGGATCAGGGCACAGGCAAGCCGCATCAGATGTCCTCTCCGGTGAACAGCTTGATCGTCTGGGCAGTGGTCAGTTTCTTATGGTCGCCCGCAAAGCTGTACCCGTCGGGGCAATTGTCGGCGAAAAACTCGATCGCAAGCGTGCCGCCTGCCGCGTCCTTGAACAGACCCGCAGAGGGGTGGCGTATCTTGTCCTCGATGGTGCCATACCAAAGCGTTGATCCACAGGTGCTGCAAAATCCGCGCTCGGCCCATTGTGACGATTGGTAGGAGGTGGCAGGTCCTGTGGCCTGCACAGAACCCGGTTTGGTCTGGACCGACACAAACGCGCCAGAGGTATGCTGGCGGCACATCTCGCAGTGACAGGCGCGCAATGCGGGGGCGTCGACCTCGGCAGTGACGGTGACGGCGCCACACAGGCAGTGGCCTTTGATATTGGTCATATGGTCACCTCGCTGGTTTGCGGATTTGCGGCGCGATAGGTCTGCGCGTCTGCGCGTTTATGGTCGCCCTTCAGCTGGAATGCCTGCATCGCCTGATCATGGTAGACCTCGCTTGAAAGCGGCCAGTCGGCGCAGGCGTCAAAGATGCCGGGCATCAGATCATAGGGCGCGTCATCGGCTGTATCGCGCATCCACAAATGGGTGCCGCAGGTGGCGCAGAATGCGCGTTTGGCAATGGAGGACGACGCATATTCCTGCACGACCCCTCTTACGGTGACGGTATCTGGCGCGGCGGGAAAGCCTGCCCAGACGCCACCGCTCCACCGTTGGCAGGGGCGGCAATGGCACGCACCGATCCAACCGGCCGGCGCGCGGACGGTGATGCTGACCGCGCCACAAAGGCATTGGCCTGATATGAAGGGCGCTTGTTTCACTCCGCGGCGACGGCCTTGGGCGTGTCCAATTGTGCAAGGATCGCCTCGGCGCAATCGCGCCCATCCTTGATGGCCCAGACCACAAGTGACGCGCCGCGCACGATGTCCCCAACCGCATAGACCCCGTCGAGGTCGGTTTTACCGGTGACATAATCAGCCTTGATTGTGCCCCAGCGGTTGACGGGCAAGTCCGGCTCGTTCCAAAGGGTTGGGAGGTCCTCTGGCTCAAAACCCAAGGCCATAATCACCAGATCGGCATCTTCGACATAGTCGGCGCCTTCGATGACTTCGGGGGCTTGGCGGCCACTGACGTCAGGTTGGCCCAGACGCATCTTTTGCACCATGACGCCCGTTACGGGATCGCCGACAAAACCCTTGGGTGCAGAGAGCCATTCGAACACGACGCCCTCTTCCTCTGCATTTTGGACTTCGCGCTGGCTGCCGGGCATGTTGGCGCGGTCGCGGCGGTACAGGCACTTGACGCTTTCGGCGCCTTGGCGGATCGACGTACGCACGCAGTCCATCGCCGTGTCCCCGCCGCCGATGACGACAACCTTCTTGCCTTGTGCATTCAGCCGCCCGTTCTCAAACGCCTCGACGGTGTCACCAAAGCTTTTGCGGTTACTGGCGGTAAGGAAATCAATGGCACGCTCAACGCCAAAGCCACCCACACCGGGTGCCTGAATTTCCCGCGTCTTGTAGACACCCGTGGCGATGATGACCGCATAATGCGCGGCACGGATGTCGGCGAAAGAGATGTCGCGGCCCACGTCACACTCCAGCTTGAAGGTCACGCCCGCCTGTTCCATCTGGGCGTTGCGACGCGCGACGATGTCCTTCTCAAGCTTGAAGCCGGGGATGCCGTAGGTCAGCAGACCGCCTGCACGGTCATATCGGTCATAGATCGTAACCTGCACGCCTGCGCGTCGCAGTACATCCGCAGCCGCCAAACCACCCGGTCCGGCGCCAATGATGCCGACACTTTCGGTACGTTCGCCCGCATTGGTGATGGGTTGCACCCAGCCTTTTTCCCATGCGGTATCGGTGATGTATTTCTCAATCGATCCGATGGTGACTGTCCCATGGCCAGAGGATTCGATCACGCAATTGCCTTCGCACAGGCGGTCCTGGGGGCAGATGCGCCCGCAAATCTCGGGGAAGGTATTGGTCGCCTGGCTGATCTCATAGGCCTCCTGCAGACGCCCTTCGGCGGTCAGGCGCAGCCAGTCTGGAATGTTGTTATGCAGCGGACAGTGGGACTGGCAATAGGGCACACCACACTGGCTACAGCGGCTGGACTGCTCTTTGGCCTTGGCGTCGGCATACTCTGCGTAGATCTCGTCAAAATCCGCGCGCCGCAGGTCGGGCGGACGTTTCTCGGGCATATCCCGTTCGACGTTCACGAATTTCAACATGGGTTGCTTAGCCATTGCACCTGTCCAAGATAAATTTCCGGACTTTCGGAATACCGGACGGCGGCGCGAATATAAAGACAGCTTTACTGACCTATTATACTGTTAGGTCAGCCTACATCACCTATTTTGGAAGATTTTCGCTGAAAATTAAGACCGGATCGGTCTTACCCGCCTAAAACCCTGCCAGCAACGCCGCCAGCGCCACGCCGCCCACCACGATTCGCCACCAACCGAACAGGGCGTAGCCATGCTTGCTGACGTAATCCAACAGCCATTTGACGACCAGCACCGCTGAGATGAAGGCCATGATAAAGCCAATCGCGATCTCGCCCATGGCAGAGGCATCCAGCACGTCACGGTTCTTGTAAAGATCATAGGCAAACGCACCGGCCATTGTGGGCATCGACAGAAAGAACGAGAACTCTGCCGCGGCCCGCTTGGACGCCCCCAGCATCAGTGCGCCGACAATCGTCGCCCCCGAACGCGACGTACCGGGGATCATGGCAAGACACTGAATAAAGCCGATTTTCAGCGCCATGCCCAAGGGAAGTTCCATCGCATCTTCGTGGTGCGGCTCTGGCGCGATGCGGTCTACAACCAGCAGGATAAACCCGCCGACGATCAGCATGATAGCGATCAGCATCGGCGTTTCAAACAGTACGGTCTTGATAAAGTCATGGGCCAGCACCCCGATCACCACCGCTGGCAGAAAAGCCACCAACACGGACAGGATGAACCGCCGCGCGCGCGGATCATGGGGCGCATCGCGGAACACGGCCCACAGGCGACTGGCATAGATCGTCAGGATCGCCAGAACCGCGCCCAACTGGATCACCACCTCAAAAGTGCGTCCTGCGCTTTCAAACCCCAGAAAATGCCCCGCCAGCAGCAAATGGCCGGTGGAAGAAACGGGAATGAACTCTGTCAGCCCTTCAATCAGGCCCAGAAAGGCCGCAACCAGCGTGGTAGAGCCTTCCATTACGACTGGCGCAGATTGCGCGCAGATTCTTTTATCGCGTCATACTGACCAGAAGGTCGGAAGCGCCACAGATAGTCGGGCAAAACCGCCTCCATCGACGCAGGCTGGATGCCAAGTTCCGCAAAGCCTTGGGCACCATCGGACACCACATTGTCCTGCGCCAGCGACGTCAGTTGGTCCCGCGTCAAAAGGGTGTTCTTGAAAAGGCCAAGCGTCACCACCTGCAGCATATCAAAGCTGAACGCCATGATCCGCGCGATGATCCGCGGCATGGAAATAATCAGACGGCGGCGGTTGATCACATCCAACATGCGCTGCATGAGCCCGCGGAATGTGTCTACGTCCGGACCGCCCAGCTCGTAAACGCCAGCCTTAGCTCTGCCCATCGCACCCAAGGCTGCGGCATGGGCGACGTCGTCCACATAGACAGGCTGGAACCGCGTGTTCCCGCCGGCAATCGGCAGTACTGGTCCCAAGCGGGTCATGCCCGCGAAACGGTTAAAGAACTGGTCTTCGGGGCCAAAGATCACTGACGGGCGCAGGATGACGGCGCCGGGCATATGCTCCAGCACGCCCAGCTCACCCTCACCTTTGGAAATGCTATAGAGGCTGTCTGCATCCACATTCGCCCCAATGGCAGAGATGTGGACCATGCGGGCAACCCCTGTCTGCTTGGCCAACCGCGCGATGCGTGTCGCACCTTCGTTTTGAACGGCGTCAAAGTTGTTCTTGCCGCCCTTGTCAAATGTCCCCACGCAATTGACGACCGCATCGGCCCCCTGCATGGCCAACCGCACAGAGTTGTCGTCACGGATGTTGCACAGCACCGGTTCTACCTGCCCGACAACACCGTATGGCTTGACGAAAAGCGCCTCGTTGGGGCGGCGTACCGCAACGCGCACGCGCCAGCCTGCTTTTGCCATCCGGCGCGCAATATAGCGCCCGACAAAACCCGATCCGCCGTAGATTGTCACCAGTTTGGACATGCGTCTTCTCCGCGTGTTGCGACCTGTTTGTAAGGGATGTACCCGCCCCGTCCTGCTCGAACAAGATGCAATTGCCTTGGCCACTGCACCGAGACGGCTGAATCCTTCATATTTAGGGCGATTTGCAATTGACACCTAGGGGCGTCAGGCTTAATCCACGGCACAAGTGCCCAGGTGGCGGAATGGTAGACGCGCTAGCTTCAGGTGCTAGTACTGGCAACGGTGTGGAGGTTCGAGTCCTCTTCTGGGCACCAATTTTTCCGATAAAAGCTTTCTAATTCCTGATTTCTACCCCGCAGCGGGTTCGGAGAGTCCACCCCCGTGTCCACCGTTTGCCTGTCGCTCCTTGCTGATTGGCTGTGCGGCATTTGCATGCAAAGCGGCGGTGATCTTGTTGATATTGTCGAACGATAGCCTTGCTGGTTTCTCTCAACGACACTCAGCTACGTGCAATTGAGGTCAGCTGCTGCGGCTGACCTGTCTGGCGGCCCGCGCCTGTCGGCTCTGATCAACTGCATATTCTTTGGAAGAACGTCGAAAGGCGGGCTTTGGACAATTCGTTTCACCCGACAATCTGCACGGGCGCGATATGGTTGTCCCATCCGAAACATATGGGCGGTCTTCTGGTTGTGTAGAGACAGGCGAGGCCAACGGGTAAACTCAGCATGCCAGTGTGAACGAAATTCTTTTCATCAGAATTCTCAACATTCCGAAGCTCCTTTTGAAAGCTTGAGACGCTGGTTCAATTCAATAGAACTTTCGCCTCATCGAGAGGCATTTGCTCGGGGCACCAATGGGGGTGATGATCAATCTGTAGGTGATGTACCGGTGATGTAGCGATAGCTTTCTTCCAGCAGCGCGATAACGACGCTCAGTTCGTTTGGATTGGTTGGCGTGAAGATCATCACGAACCCGTCCCATCCAACGCGGCGTTTCGCCCACGGGTGGGCCTCTGCCCAGCCCAGTGCAATCGCTTTTTCAGCAAGTGCAGGATCAAGTGCGGCGTGCAAGCTTCCGTCAGGGTGGATATGTGCGATTTCGCGGCCTACGACGATGGAGCCGGGCTTTGCCAAGGGAACGGATTGATCAAGGTTGAATCCTACTGAGCCTGGAAACCCGATCCGCGTTTGCGCAAGAACGATGCCCTTGAAGGCACCAACGGCCTGCAAAAGCTGCTCTGTTAGGACTGGATCGGTTTGCGGATCAATCTGGACATGCGGCACGGAACCGGTGGTCGTCGGACGCGGTCCATTGCGTTGTGGCAGATCAAGCGTCTGAGCCCAGACGACCGCAGGCAAAAGCAAGATGAGTACGCTTGCCGCAGCAATGCGACGTAACAAAGCCGCTATGAGCCGGATTAAGTCGCCGGTTGGCCAGAGTTTTTGCTGAAACAAATGTGACACGTGCAATTTCCCGATTAGGTCAGGGTTCCAGGCCACACACCCGCGGTGTGGCCTGGTGGGTGTGATGTCGATTAGCTGCCGTGGTAGGCTTTGCTGACCGCAAAGCTGTCCTCCAGCCAGTTCCACAAGACGATCTTGCCATCCTTGACTTTGACGCGCAGGCCAAACGTGAATTCGCCGATCTCTGCACCGGACTTAGTCATTTTGCCGTTCATCTGCCCAAAGACAGCCAATGTATCGCCGCGCGCGAAGACATCTTCGTTTTCCCACTTAGTGGTCTGCCAATTGGCACTGAACGTTTGGAGGAACGCAAGAATTTCTTCCTGACCTTTCCAGGGCCCGATCCATGGAACGGTCTTATCACCGCCATTCAGCCAGACCATTTCGTCATCCATCAACGAAATCATCTTTTCCATGTCGCCTTCACCCATCGCGCCCATGAACGCCATCGCGGTATCAAAGGTTGCCTGGCTGACAGGGTCCATATCCTGTGCAGTTGCCGGTGCCGCGAAGGCCAATCCGCCAATCAATGCGGTCGTGAGAAGTGCTTGTCTGATCATATCAATCTCCATACGAGCCATGTTGGGCCCCGCTGATTTGTGTTGGGAGGATTCTAACGGCCGGACAGCTGCTGAAGAGCGCCTGCCCAGTCTTCGACGTGATAAGAGCGTACGATCTTGCCATCGACAACTTCGTGGATGTCGATCGTCATGATATCGAAGCTGCGCCCTTCTCCATCCACACCAAAAAATGGCGCGACTGGCGTACCGGTTGCCCGGCTGCGAACAGTGACAAAGTTACCATCATCATGGATTTCCTGAACTGCCCAGTTCAAGTCGGGGATCAACTTTGCAAAGCCGCCGACCTGACCCAGAAACGCATCACGCGACTTGTTGTTGCCAGAATAGTCGCCGATGCTCTCCCAACTGTCCGCAGTTGCTGCGACAAACGCATCTGAGCTTTCTTGTGAGCCGGGATTCGAGAGCAGATCGTAAAAGGCCTGCACCTTTCCTTTGTTGTCTGCGAAGGCTGACGTAGCCATCAGAGAAAGAGCAAGAGCAGCCCCAGTCAGAGTTTTTGGAAATATCGACATCGATGTCCTCCTTTGAGTGTTTGAACCATCTTGACTTCAGTCAAGGATGAGAGCCCAATTGGCCTACACTTATGAAACAACTTGTATCACTATGCAACACTCTGTTGCATAAATTTGAGAAATGCTGTGGTTGAAGATCCAAGAATAACTCAGACGCGAGAGAAGGCGCTTGCGGCATCGCAAGAAATCCTTTTGGAAAACGGGGTCTTAGCGCTTACTCATGGCGCTGTCTCAAACGCAACGGGCATATCCCGCAGCACGCTCTATCGTCACTGGACTGATGTGAAAGCACTCAGAGATGCTACATTCCGGCGGATTGCGACGCCGCAGAACATCGCGCCCAAGACGGATGGCCCCCTGCGAGCAGATTTGCTTTGGCTCTTGGGAATTCTCGTCGATGCGCTTAATGAAACGCCCTGGGGGAGCGTCGCACCACAGGTCATCGCCGCGTCAACAAGTGATGATGAAGCAAAACAGGTCATTACCGGATTTATGACTGACCGGTTCTCTTTTGTTAACGCGGTGTTTCAGGCAGCCGTCGAAAGAGGAGAAATCGGTTCGAGCGCACCAATCAATCAACTTATCGAAGTTGCAGTCTCCGGGCCGTACTTTCGAAAGCTGGTTTTGCACGAACCACTCACCAAAAGCTGGTTAGAGCAGCATGTCGATCTGATTTGCCGCATGGCGCTTCCGGTGAGCAATAATCCTTCAGAGTGATTGTGTGCCCAATTGGCACGTTGTTCGTCTTTGTCAGCCCGTGCGCGCGCCCATTTTCGTAAGGATGTAGGCAACGCAGATTCGCCCCTTTCATGGAGGCTGCTGACGCGTTTCGTGACAAGACAACAGCCGCCATTCAGCTTTGGCAGACCGACCTTACAGACCTAAAGGACCAGCCACGCATTTAGGCCTTTAGTAATTCGTCACGGTATCGGGATGTCCGGTCTCCCGGGCATCCCATGATATCTTACTTCTTTTTCTTCTTGGTCTTGTTTGCAGCGTCTTCTACTGGCGTATCGGCCTCTGGACCTGGTGCCACATCGCCAGCCGCCTTTGCCAGCAGTGGCTGGAGGTTGTTCAGCGATTGCAGATGGATATAGAGAAGCTCCAACTCATCGTTGCGCAACATCCGCTCAAGCGGCTCTCCGGTGAGCGCCTTGAGCTTGTCGCGGTTGATCGCGCTAAAGCCAGACAAGCGCCCGGGGGACCCATCGGGCATGGTGTATTGCGCCTGCATCGGCTCGAGCAGGTCGAGATCCGCAATCGCCTTGCAGAACGCTCGGGTGCGAACGAATTGGGCCTGATATTCGCGCATAAAATCAAGGATTTGGTTCAGATAGGCAGTGCGCTCTCCACGGCTGTCAAAAAGCCGCTCACCTTCGCCGTTTTTGTTCAGGCCGTCAAAATCCTCATCCACGTAAAGGGTGAAGTTGTCAGCATCTTCCGCCTGCCCAAAGACAAACGGATAGCGGCGCATAAAGGCGGGCACGTAGCGCCCTGTCCAGTGGCCGCCTTCGTCGACATACAGGTTCTCGCGATCACGGAATCCGAGGATGACGACCGGAATGATATCATTGCCTTCGCCGGCAAATACGACACAGCAATCAGAGGCTGCAGCACGGAATTCTGCGGCGACAAGTGGGACTGAATTTACTTCGGCAGCGTAGGCATATGTGCCGTCGCTACGCAGGGATGTATCCTTGTGCTTAGAGGCGGATACGGGGACTGCGTTTTTGTAAAATAGCAATTGTGTCTGCACGTAGAACTCCTTGATAATATTCTCTTGATGGGCCCTAATGGACGCTAAGACTTTGCGGCGCGCGCTGTCCGCTAATGTAGCTTAACTTGTCAAGGAACGCACCACTTGTCCAACACACATTCAATGCGTTCAGTCTTATTTTCCACTGTCGCAACGGCCCTGACACTTGGCGCGGCAAGCACCGCCCAGTCAGAGGAAATCCGCAGTTGCGTAATCGTGCCGAGTGCGGTCGTTGATCTGTCTGTTTCCCAACCTGGTGTCGTGCGTGCGGTGCATGTGGGGCGCGGTGATGCAGTGGTCGCGGGCGATGTCTTGATCGAGTTGGACGACACCGCGATTACCGTCGAAATCGCCGTGGCCGAACGTCGCGCAACCGATGAAACCCAGCTAAGCGGGATCGCACAACGCGTCGAAGTTCTCGAGGCGCAGTTGGAGCGGATGAAGTCACTGACCGAACGTGCGCTTGCCCGTCAAAACGATCTTGACCGTCTCGAGGATCAGCTGCTTGCGCTTTATCAGGAGCGTGACCGCCTGATTGCTGTCAAAGACCTTGCCGCGCTGGATTTGCAGCGGGTGCAGGCGCAATTGGCGCAACGGGTTTTATACTCTCCAACCGATGGGATCGTCACCGCGCGGGTGGTCGAGCCCGGCGAATATGCGTCAGAGCAGCGGCCCGTGTTGACGGTAGCCGCGCTTGATCCGCTACATGTGGAATTGTTTTTACCCTTGTCCATGCGGGACCAGGTCGCCGTGGGGGATGAAATTACCGTTTTGTCCGTCGCGGGTGGCACCGACGGTGACATGGAACTTACCGCGACAGTGGACGTGATCGACAAAGTGTCGGATGCGGCATCCAGCACGTTTGGCGTGCGATTGATGCTGCCAAATCCTGATCTGGCATTGCCTGCAGGCGTGCGCTGTCGCGTCGATATCTGACGCCAACCCCCGGCCGAAAATCATTCGAGATTTAGAAGTGCGAAGGCGGGCCAGTGATGACCCGCCGCGCTGTTACCCTTTGCCTTTACCTTTGGCCCAACGTCCAGCCCAGATTGGCGCATTGGACTTCGTTGGCATTGCATCAACTTCGGCAGCCGACGACGTGGCAGGTGCCCAGTCCCAATCAACGTTGTGACCTGTGGTTCCGTTGGCCTCCAGATCAAGAGCCTCCGGATCAGAGGAGTCGTTCGCCGGAGCGGAGACCACGATCACCGCGTCAGGTGTCGGCATGTCGTCTTCGACCTCACCCAGTGGCTGGGTTGCAACTTCTTCGGTGATCCAGCCTTCGCCACCATCAGCCTCGGCCGACAGCGTCATGGCATCGAAGGTCATCGTGGAGACATTTGAATAAGGCTCCGAAGTGAAGTTCAGCGATGCAGGGTCCGTTGCTTGTGGTGCAGGTTCAATTCCGCGACCATCACGCTTGCCGCCTCCGATATTGCCACTTTGCTGGCCATACGGCTTGCCAGTGTTATCCTGCCACAGGCCGCTGTCTTGATCAGCAAGGCCGATTTCACCGTAAGGCTCACCCATCTGATCGGCATCACCGAATGCGGTGCGGGTTGGGTCCGCTCCGTCGCTTTCAGCCACGGCCAGCAGATGATCAACGATCCATGGTGCGGGTGCGCGAACAATCGTCCATGCACCGTTTGGTGCAAATGGAACAACGAATTCGTTGTATTCGCCCGCCCAGTCGACCATGCGATCATGCGAGGTGTTGGCGATCATCAAATCACGTCCGCCGCCGCCATAAGCAAGGTCGCCATAGCCGGAGATCGGAGTGGTCTTTGCATCAGGGCCGCTGGTGCTCAGGTCATCATCAAGGTTGAGGATGTCCATGCCCAGACCGCCCCACATGTGATCGCGCCCCGTGCCGCCCATCAGCCAGTCATTGCCGATGTCGCCAAAGATCTTGTCGTCGCCGTCACCTTTGGCCCACTCGCGCGACGTGGGGGAAAGCTCACCCTCGGTTGGATCAAAGTCGAGCGCAAAGCCCTCAATCCGCGTCAGAGCATTGGTCTGGTCGTAGTACCCGTCGGGCACAGTCAGACGACCCGTGGCCGGATCAACTGTCGGGCGCCAATCGCTTGGCTGGGTGTAGAACTGCGCGAGCGCTTCAGCACCCGAGATGCCGTCATTGCCCGCGCCACCATGCAGGAAGTCATCTCCCAGACCGCCATAGATCAGATCATCACCGCCCAGATCCCAAGGCTCAAGATCAACAGTTTTGTTGAGATCACCCAAGGGGTTCAGGATCGCGTGGAATGCGCTGGCATTGGTCGACACAACTTCTTCGACCCGCGCAACTGTCAGCCCGATCAGGCTTTCTGTCCAGCCGTTGCGGCTGGTCAGGATTTTGCCGTCATCGCCAAGGATACCGTCACTACCTGTCCCGCCCGAAATCCAGTCGTGGCCTGCGCCACCAATGATGTCATCGTCCTGTGCGCCGCCATACAGGGCATCGTCGCCGCTCTGGCCGTGGATGATGTCGTTTCCAGCTTCGCCGTGGATTGTGTCGTCGCCGCCGATATCAGAGATCGCGCCGCCTGGTGTGTAGCCGAGGTATTCAACCGCGCGGACTTCGACCCGCTCGGTGGTATCGGTACCGGTGATGTCCCATTCGTAGTTCAGGGCCGCGCCGTCCGCCACGATCCGGAAGATGGTGCCGTTGTCGCCGAGGATGACATCTGCGTCACGCGCATACTGTCCATCCCCTGCTTCACCAACGCTGTTGCGCGTGATGTCGAGCGATGTGCCCCCAAAGATCACGTCAGCATCATCGACCAGACGCTCACCCGTCGGATCACCACAGCTTTCGCCGAGGAACAGCATCGAGGAGCCACCAATCAGATCATCCTGACCCAGACCACCGATGATGGTGTCGGACCCGCCGCCACCTTCGATGTAGTCGTTGCTGTCAGTGATCGCGCCGGCTTCGACAATGACCGGTCCACCGATGGCGTCAAAGTCTATCGAACCGTCACCGAGGACAGTGTCGTTGCCAAGTTGACCGAACAGGCGGTCCGCATCAGCGCCACCGGCGAGCAGATCGTCACCCCAAGTGGATGGATCGGCGTTCTCGGAATGATCGAGCAGAAGGATGTCACGCCCTTGGCTGCCGTCTGGATTAACCTGCCAGACATCGCTGACGTTGGCGTTATAGCCCGCTGTGAAGTAACCGGTCTCTGGATCAATTGTGTAAAGTGTCTGACCAAGCAGACTACGCGACCTTTGGTCCAGCGTGTCATCGCGGCGCAGAATTTCCGCGTTGTCGCCCGCAATCACATCATCGCCAGCGTCACCATCAATCGCATCGTCCCCGTCAGCACCACCACAGATATTGTGGCCACCGATCAAATCGTCCTGACCGTCACCGCCTGATATCCAGTCAGCGCCCTGACCACCCACGGCGATGTCGTCGCCAATGCCGAGGATAATACGGTCTCCTGCGCCGCCATCATTCACCCCAATATCACGTGAGGTGAACGAGAACGGCAGCGCCGCTGCTGTTGTCAGAGGCAGCTGCGACAGATCAATCGCGCCATCTTCCAAACGCTCGAGCCCGCCATGATCGCCAAAGGCAAGGTCGTTGCCCGCAGCGGTTATGATGCGATCCGCACCCGTACCGCCAAAGACTGCATCATTACCATCACCGGAGTCGATGTCGTCATCGCCACCATCCAGCGGTGCAACCGTGTGGACTGCATCAAGGCTGCTCACGTCGCCATCGGCGTCGCGAATGATGATACCTGCGTCACCCAGAATGATATCCATGCCGATGCCGCCGGTGATCGTGTCACCACCTGCGCCACCAAGGGCAATGTCGTTACCAGCACCAAGGGTGATCGTATCCGCGCCACCCTCATCTGTGTCTGTCGACGTTGCGCGGGCCAAGGCCCCGCCCGCAAACAGAAGACTGCCGAAGTCACCGAACACCAGATCGTCGCTGTTGCCCGCGTCAATGTCATCGCCTGCGGTGCCGCCCAGAACAGTGTCGTTGCCGTTGCCAGCAACGATCCGGTCAATGCCGCCAAGTGTCGTGGCGGTGGTCTCAACGGTCAGCAGTTTACCGCCGCTCAGCACGATAAGGCCGTTGTCGCCCAAGATCAGGTCGCCGCCTTCGCCTGCGTTCACATCGTCAGCACCAAAGCCTGCGAGGACGAAATCGTCGCCGTCGCCAGATTGGATCGTATCGTCGCCGCCCAGACCTTCGGTCGTGGTGCGGAACAGTTTGATAACCTGACCGCCAGCTTCGAGTTCGACTTCACCACCGTCGCCGGTGATCGCGTCATCTCCTTCGTCACCAAAGATCGTGTCTGCGGCTTCGCCGCCCAAAATCAAATCGTCGCCGTCGCCACCGTAGATGGTATCTGCGCCGCCATCGCCGTCTTCCATGAAGCGCGTCTGCGCACTCACCAGCAGACCACCCGCGAGGATGACCTCAGCATGATCGCCAAAGATAAGATCCGCGCCACCGTTGCCGGAAATCAGATCGCCCACAGAGCCGCCGACGATGATGTCGCCCTCCGAACCGCCCGTGATTGTGTCTGCACCGCCAGTTGTTTCGTCAACATCGGCGGAAGCCGCCTGCGTCAAAAGACCATCGGTCCATGTCAGCATACCATGATCCCCAAAGATCACATCTGTGCCTTGTTCGCCGCCGATCATATCACTTGCCGCGCCGCCGATGATGAAATCACCCTCGGTGCCTCCCGTGATCGTGTCTCTGCCACCTGTGGATTTGTCGGCGTCGATCGAACGGGCCTGAACCAGAACACCAGCGGCGACGTTTACTTCACCGAAATCGCCAAAGACCATGTCAACGCCTGCACCAGAGCGGATCATGTCGCCCGCAGCGCCACCCAGGATGACGTCTGCGCCATCTTCGCCGTCGATCGTGTCAGAGCCGCCAACGCCCGGCGCTGAGGTGGTGATGAAGGTCGCGCCAGCGGTGCCGAGCACTTTGAGCAAACCGGGCTGGAGGATGCGTCCGTTGTCGCCAAAGATCACGTCGTCGCCATCGCCACCGCGTAGATCGTCGTTTCCGACCATACCGTCATAGGTTGTGGTGACGCGCGTCACGAGGTCAACCTCGAAGCGGCCATCGCCATAGATGTGATCGACGCCAAGACCCGCGATCACCGTGTCATCGCCACCACCAGCTGCGATGTGATCGCCGCCAGACCCGCCGAGGATCATGTCATTGCCGCCACCTGCATCGACAACAACTGTCGTGCTGGTTGCAGAGATGTCTATCAGATCATTGCCGTCCATCGGGAAGGCAAAGGCGTTCTCGCTCACGCCGGCAATGCTGCTTGAATAGCGCAGGCCCGTCGCGGAGGTATCGCCGTAAATGACCAGCGGTCCGGTGTGATCCAGCGCTGTCAGATGATCGTCGCCGCCGCCACCGTGAATCGCGGTGATCGTGCCTTCGGCAGTGCTTTCAACGGTGAAGATATCACTACCGCGGCCCAACATGACCTCGACAATGTCCATATCTTCATAAGTGATGCCGCCTGCATAGGTGACCAGATTTTCGACACCGTTCTCGCCTTGGTCGATGGTCAGGCTACCGCCCATTCCGAGACCGGAGATGTTGTTGGAGGTCAGCGTACCAATGGTCTGCTCGCTTGTCCCGTCAGAGAACACATTGACGCGGTCCACGTCGCCCGTGTCATCCGTGGGTTGTTCAGGCTGCGTGGGCGGGATGTCGAACTCGGTCGGCAGGATCACTGCCGCAACGATTGAACGGTTCTCGGGGCCGGCACCGCCGGTCAGCAGCAGCGGGCCCTGTACCGCATCGACGCGGTGCGGGCTGGCCGCAACAGTCATGGTTGGGTTGGCCGGATCGACTGGCGCCAGATCGGCGACCATAGCAACGTCGATAGTGATTGGCTGATCCCAGTTCGTGGCATCAAAAGTAACCGTATTTCCGGCAAAACGGGCGTCGCCGCTGGTCAGGACCGTCTGACCATCGTTTTGCAGTGTGACCGTGACCGTCCCGACAGGTTGCTTGGACAATTGCACTGTGTAGCTGTCTGTCTGGCCTTCGCCCACGACGGTGGACCCATTGGACTCTGTGACGATCAGGCTGGCTGTTTCATCATCAACCAGTTCGGCGGTGATTTCGGCCATGCCGGCATCAAAGCTGCCCGTGCTGGTGGAAGTGGCACCAATGGCGACCGACTGGTTTCCGATCTCGGCGGTGTCATCCAGCGCAGAAACGGTGACAATCTGGGCGATGTTCCAGTTGGCTTCGGTGAAGGTCAACACATAGTCGCTGAGCCCTGCGCCCGCACCGGCATCCAGCGTCACGTTGACAACTTCGCCTGCATCAAGCGCACGCGACAGGCTGACGCCGATGGTGTCATCGGATCCGCCTTCGATGGCACGGGTGTCGCCGTTGGTTTGGGTGATAACAATCCCGGCTGCATCATCATCGCCAACATCAACGCTAACGTTGCCAATGCGCGCGCCGTTCAGGTCGGCGTCGGTAGAGATGATCGAATGGCTGATGATTGCAGTCGTCGTGCCCTCTTCGGCGGTGTCATCCGCGGCTTTCACGTAGATCGTGCGTTCCGCATTCCAATCGGCGGCCTCAAAGGCGACGACAAGCTGTTCGGACCACGTGGCCCCATCAAGTGAGACAAGAACACCGCGCGCTCCGGCAGGTTGTGCGGAGGACGGCACGGCGCCCGAAACGGTGATCCATGCGCGGGTCATTGTGTCGGCAGGCAACGCAGGCATGCGCAGCGTGTATGTATCAAACAACCCGTCGCCTTCGCGTACAGAGGTGTCGGGCCCCGAGGTCGTGATGACCACAGGTGTCACCGGATCGACAGGTTTGACAAGGATATTCACGCCCTGCGCCAACAAGCTGGCATATCCGCCATCAGTGACCGGATCAGCATTGGCGATGTGGTTGATGATGCCAGTCTGACCTCCCGAAGAGGCGGAGATGATCGGCTGGAGAACAGAACCGCCCACATTGAACGTATCGCTGCCCAGACCACCGATGATGGTGGTGATGGCGTCGGGATTCGTGGACTGGATATAGAAGGTGTCATCGCCTTCCAGACCATCCACCTCGAGCGATTCTTCGACGCCTGAGAGGCTGATTGACAGACCCGCGCCAAACACACCGTCCTTGGTGACGAGGAATACATCGTCGCCTTCGGAGCCGACCGCGATCACACGGTCAAAGCCCGCACCACCGTCGATGTCGACAGGGGCGTTAATGTTGTAGCGCACTTCGTCGTCGCCCGCGCCCGCATTCAATTGTGTTTGCCCGACAAGCGAAATTTCGGTGCTGTCTTGCAGCAGGAACGCCCGCATCAGGAAGACATCGTTGCCGTCTTCGCCTTCCATGCGCAGCTCGGCATGGTTGGAATAGACGCGGAAGGTGTCGTTGCCGACACCACCGTACAGAACCGTCGACTGAGAGATACCCCGGCTCAAAAGGCCGAGTGTCGTCAGAACGGTGTCAATCTCGTCGCCCGGTGCCACGTTGGGATCGGTGCGGTCGGTGCCAAAGATCTGGCCAACCTGGAAGGTGTCGTTACCTTCGCCCGCGTCGATGGTCATCATCGCAGAGTTGTCGTCCAGAACGATCAGGTCGTCGCCAAGACCTGTGTCAATGCGCACACGCGCGTTGATGGACTGGTCGTAGTTAATCCGCTCGAGCGCTGCGTCGTAGCCGCCCGCGCCGTCGTCTTGCAACAGCGCAATAAAGTTGGACCGCACAAGAACCGTGTCATCATCAGTGGTGGTGTTGATCAACATCGTATCGATGCCGTCCCCTGGAGTGCCACTGTCAGAGACGCGCACCAGAACATCGCTGGTACCTGTCAGATCAATGCGTACGTCGTCGGAACCCGCCTGCCCGTCAACCGTGAAGGAATCGCGCAAACCATCGCGCACGGTGGTCATGGATGGCAAACGATCAAGGAAGACTGTGTCGTCACCTGCGCCGCCCAGAAGCAGTGTGTTTCCGTCAATGGACTGCACATTCACCGTAAAGCTGTCGTCCTCTTCTCCACCGATCATCAGGATCGACGGTGCGGCGAGCGCGCCTTGCAACACCATCGAGCCGCCTGCCGCGTCCCGGTCGGTCAGATCAATGGCGATGACCATGGATGTGCCAGCTTCAAACAATGCGCCGGCGTTCTGCAGCAGAACATCATCGGACGAAATCGTCATCGCTTCGCCTGCGCGGACTGTGGACCCGGCCTTGAAGGTCGCCACGTCGCCGGCACTCAAATCAACGCTCAGGGCCTCGACAATCGCGCCGTCCTCCAGCGTCATGTCAGCGCCTGCGTTGATCGTCGCGTTGCCTGTCGCGAGGATTTGCGCATTTTGCAGCATCGTGACCGAACCGGACACGTTTGCCGTGACCGATGCTGCCGACATCAGTGCGCCCGGACCGTGGATCATCGCCGCTGCCTGAATGTCCAGCGCGCCACCCGCGGTGATGCTGGAGGATGCACCGGTGCTGAGGCTCGTGCCGACGTCGATTGACGCGCCGTTTGTCGCTGCGATGACGCTGTCGGTGCCAGTCATCATGGCCCACGTGGTTGCGATCGAAACGCTCTGACCCTGGATTGAGGTATCAGCACCGGTGATCAGGCTTGCGCCAGAGAGTGTCGCAACGGTGGCGGCAGTCATGGAAGACCCCGCACCGGTCATGACCGCGCCATCCGCAGTGATCCCGATCGAACCAGTCGACGTCATCGCGCTGTTCACACCTGTAGCGACGTTGCCGCCTATATCTGCCGATATCTGCCCGCCTTGAACCAAAGAGCCTGTGCCGGTTGTGAGGGCCGCCCCATCAAACGAAATTGCACCCGGAGCCCGGATTTCGCTGTCAGTTCCGGTGCGGATCGCGCCCGTTGCAATCATGGCGATGGTTCCGGCTGTTGCGTGGATCAAACCGTTTGCAAGCAGAACAAGATCGTCTGGACCGCTCAGAACGATTGGTCCGTTGTCGCTGACGATGGATGCGATGGTCATGGCGTTGGCTGTCTCAGTCAGCCAGATGCCTTGACCCGCCGTCGCATTCACCTGGCCTGCACCGCTGAATGCGCTGTCAAATTCAAGCGCGTTTGTGCTTGTGCCGATGGTTGTAGCGGCATTGATCGTGATGCTGTCGGCCTGAACCGCTGCCGCTGTAGAGGCGGTGTCATCCAGAACTGCACCTGCATCAGATAGCAGCGTCGCATTGCCGCTTGCATAGACAGAATCCAGACGCAGGTTGCCTGTCGCGGCGTGAAGAACTGCATCGCCCGCTGTGGCATCCACATCGCCAGCGACAAAATCGCCGGACACTTCAGTGAGATAGACGGCGCCGGCTGTCGCGACGTCTAGACGCGCAGTGTCCAGTTCCAGACGATCGGACGCAGTGCCGATGGTGCCGGATGTGGCGCGCAAAGTGACGACCGAACCAATCACATCGGCAGCTGCATCGCTTGCGCCGTCGATCAGGGAACCGGCACCGCTCAACGTGACGGCACCGCCCGCGCGGATCTCTCCGATGCGCATATCACCAGAGGTTTCGTTCAGCGTGATCGCCCCGTTCAGCGCAGTCGCGTTGACCAGACCCGCCGATGCGTTGGAACTGTCGATATCGAGGGCATTGCCCGCAGACCCGATGCTCCCCAGACGCGAGATCAGCGTGACGTCTTTGGCCGTGATATTCTTCACGATGGTGCCTGTCAGATCGCTCAGGTTGCCGCCCGCTTCGATGCGTGCCAGCCCGTTTTGCGCCGTGACAGACGCGATGGCCATGGACGATTGCCCGTTTGCCAACAGACGAACATCGCCATTGGTCGAGGACGCATTGAGGATTTGATAGGCCGCTTCGACGGTGTAGTCCGTTGCCACGGTGCTGAAGTTTCCACCGCCGACAGGCGTCGTCAAAATAGTCGTCAGCTTGCCCGCATTACCGGTAAAGTTGACGTCGTTGCCCGCCGACAGATCAAGACGGATATCATCCGCAACCTGCGTGGTCGGCGTGCTGGACAGGAACGTGATGTTTGTGCCCTGAACGGTCAGATTCACGTCATTGCCAGCGTGGGCGACCATGGTGATGGGCGTATGCGAAATGTCACCGTTGGCGAAATCACGACCGCGCACAAGCTCGACCTCGAAGTTTTTGCTCGCACTACCGATGTTGCCTTGATCCGTGATGACCGTGACGGCAGGCACCAGCACGCCTGTCTTCATTGTCGCGAACATTTCACCCGCGTCACCTGCGATCAGCTCAACGCCGCTGGCCTGATCGATATCGCCGCCCGCCACGTAGAAATCATAGACCGCTGCGACGTTGGAGATATCGTTCAGGAACAGAACATCTGATCCGTTGTTGGCGGAATTGTTGCGGATGTTGAATTGTGTGTAATCCCCACCTGCGTTCTTGATGTTGAAGCCGGGAATGATGTCGGCAGGCGCAGGGCGGCTGTCGACAACGTTGATGTCAGGCTCGCCATTGTTGTTGGAAATCATATCGACACGCTGCACGTGCAGATCACGCGCCGTGTCGTTGATCAGATCAACGCGGGTCAAAAGCTTGGGCAGATAAATGTCCGCATCGCCGCTGACAACACCGCGCACCAGACGGATATCAAGCTTGCCGCCTGCATCGTTGACGATGTCATCCACCAGAATGGTGTCTCCGGTGATCACCGCCCCGACATTGGACTCCGCAGAGATCGTGCCATCCGCAAGAACGTGCAGCAGCTTTTCCTGACCATCCCCCAGATAGATGGACCCGCGCAGGTCGACAACGTCATCGGCCGTGTCGCCGACAGAGACGACATCGGCATTTTCCTCAAGGAAGGTCACGACGCGAACGAGTTTCACCACCTGCTCGGTGACCCATTCGACGATCTTGTCAAGCGGCCATGGCAGCCATTTGGTGACCTTCTTGACCACCTCCACGATCGTCTCCACGAATTCGACAATCGGGCTGGAAGCATCGGCATTCGCAACCTCGTCCACCGTCAGATCGGATGCGCCATCAATATCAACAGACCGTGTAACCCAGACTGCGTCGTCGTGCATATCCACGATGGATGCACCGTAGGCCTTGCCGATGCCGATGGCATCTGCCGTCGCGCCAAAGGCCGCATCTGCAACGGCCTTGCCTGTTACGACCAGGGCATCGCCGCCCGTTGCACCGTTGAAGTCGGTGGCATACCCGTTGACGTCGATGTCAATCTCAGTCGCCGCTTCAATCCGTGAAGCGCCCTCCATCAGCATGCGGGTCTCGGCCTTGTTGCCGAGCGACCCGATGACCACTTCGGACAGACCGGTTGCGCTGGACGCAACCAGATCGACGCTGCTTGTGCCCGTGGCCGTCTGGTGACCTGCGATGATATTGGTCGCGTCGATGTCTACGTTGCGTCCGGCCAGCACCGTGGCCCCGTCACGCAGGATCACGTCCGCATCGAACGTGGTAAAGTGCGTATAGGCGAACGCGGCACCCGCAGAGATGGCAGCACCGCCGACAGTCATGGAAAGATCGACATCCAGAACCAACGTATTCTGTGCGTTCAGTTGAACGTCGTTGCTGGCATCAATTCTTGAATTATTGCCAAGGATAACGTTGGAATCCGACCCGCCGGTGATGTTGGACACCGACCCGCCGTTCGCCGTGATCGACGGGATTGACAGGTTGGCGAAATCACCCGTGAAAAGGGCAATCAACGTATCGGTGAGTGTCTGGCCGGAGTTGCCAGTCACATCTGCCACTGCTTTAGCCAACGTTTCGGCCAGCAGGCGCGCATCGCGTGCGGAAATGGTCGAATTTGCACCGGTTTCAGTGTTCGCCGTGGTATTGAGCGCGCCGGTTGTCTGACCGTATGCCCCTGCGACCAGGCCGTCTGAACCGCCGATGGCCTCAATCTGCAACTCACCGATGGCAAGCGCCTTGATCTCCGCGATATCGGCCGCCGTCAGCGATGCGCCGGTGCCAAGGATGCCGCGTGCATTTGTTGTCGCGTTAGACGTGGCTTCGGCCTTGCCGCCGGAAATCAGACCAAATGCATTGTTGTCGGCTTTGGAATCCGCCTCGTTGAAGGCGCGCGCCAGTGCGTAAATGTCATCGGCTGCAGTGATGTTGGCATTGTTGCCAAAGCCCGCCGAGATGTTGACCGTCGAAGTGGCGTTGACACTGGAATTCGAAGCCGCCCCGATGCCGCCTGTCGAAGTCGTTGCCTGGGCCCGCGCGG
>CALAIJ010000324.1 GCA_937923365.1 uncultured Sulfitobacter sp. | reverse complement strand
CCAAGCGGCTGGGCAAAGGGCAGCCATTGAAGGGCGCGGATGACACGGGCGTTATGGCAGCACTGGCCTATCCAGACCGCATCGGCAAGCGCCGTGCAGGTGACGCGCCGCGCTATGTGCTGTCGGGGGGCAAAGGCGCGATCATGCCAGCGGGTGATGCTTTGGCCGCCTCCCCGTTGATTGTGGCGACCGATCTTGACGGCGACCCCCGTGAGGCCCGCATCCGGCAGGCGGCAGTTCTGTCGGAGAGTGCATTGCGCGAGGCGTTCAGCGACCAGATCGTATGGGAAAACCTCTGCATATGGTCGCGCCGTGAAAACCGCGTGCTGACGCGTCAGCAAGAACGTCTGGGCGCGCTGGTGCTGGCCGACCGCACCTGGGCAGACGCCGCCACCGAGGACGTCGCAATCGCCATGCTGGACGGCGTACGGCAGCTGGGGTTGCTGCCCTCCGCCGCTGCTGCGCGCTTCCTGTCGCGCGCGCGGCTGATGGGCGGGGATTTTCCGGACTTCTCTGATTCGGGTCTGATAGAGACGGCAGAAGACTGGTTGTTGCCGCATCTCAGCGGTGTCCGTTCGGCGGGGGACTGGAAGGCGTTTGATCTGCTGCCTGCCCTCAAGGCGCGGTTGACGTGGGACCAGTCGCAGGCTTTGGACAAGGCCGCACCGTCGCATTTCGTAACACCTCTGGGCCGCCGCGTACCCATCGACTATGCGGGCGCGCATCCCGCGATTTCGTTGCGTCTGCAAGAGGTCTTTGGTGTCACGCGTCACCCAATGATTGCAGGGACGCCATTGCAGATGACCTTGCTGTCGCCGGCCCAGCGACCCGTGCAGGTCACAACGGATTTGCCGGGGTTCTGGGAAAGCTCTTACGGGGATGTGCGCAAGGATATGCGCGGGCGGTATCCGCGCCATCCCTGGCCCGAGGACCCTACACAGGCGGACCCGACCCTACGTGCCAAGCCGCGCGGAACGTGATCCGAAGGGGCGGCTGCGCCGCGCTGTATTTGTTTGATTGGGGCGCTGCCCCAAACCCCGGGAATATTATGGCCAGAAAAAGCGGCCAGGTCAGTCGTTGTCGGTCAGGCCAGCGCCTGCGCCCGCAAGACGGGAGGCGTCGCTTTCCGGAACAAAGGTGCGTGCGGCCAGCGTTGTCATGAGCGTGACAAGGTCCTGCGGCACATCCAGCCGTTTGAGCGCACCGCGCGGGGCGGGGGTATCAAGCTGAAAGACCACATCGACGCCAGCCCCCGTCATCTTGGTCTGATGTGCGAAAGGCATCGTTTTGACATAGCTTTGCGCCAATAATGGCGTCTGACAGGGGATATGGCCTTTGACCTTGTCGTTTGCGGCCTGCTCCAACAAGACAGCCAAAGCCAGAGGCAGGTCCAGAATGGGGCCGTCGGGCAAGGCATTCAACGCATCGGTCAAGTCGTCCGGCGCACCACCCCCAATCAGGTGGCATACCGACGCACGGCCAAAGGTTGCCGCCTGACCCGCAGGCGCACCGCCACCGCGTGCGGCCTTTGTGGCCAGTGCCTGTACCTCGTTGGCAGACCAGCTCATGGCGCGAAAACCGGCAACCACCAATCGTCCGCGCCACTGGCCAGATCATCCGCCAAAGGCGCGCCCTGACATAGGGTAATCCGCGTCCAGCGGTCCGACTTGGGGTCAAACTTTGACGCCCCAAAGAACGACAGTTTGCACCGCAGCATATCAATGGGCAGGCAATCGGCAGCGATCAGATTGTCGCGGATTTCGGCGTAAGGATAGCGCGCACCCATCTCCACACGGGTGATGGCCAGCCCGTGATCGGGGTGCGCGGCAAGAAACTGCGATGTCGCCCCTGAATGGCCCTCCAAGTCCATGTAAAGCGCCTTGATCCGGCGGCCTATATCAAGAGGGCTTTCAAGCTCGCTGCCTTGTTCTTCAAAGCGCTGCCCAAGACGGGGTTCCTGTTTCGCCTCCGAGACATACCAGAACTGACCGCAGCCCTGCGTGCTGGCATAGTCAGGCGTCAGGGCCCAGGCAAAATCCGCCTCAATCGCGGCACGCAGGTCTTCGGCACGGCCCAAAGGCGCGCAGAACGCCCCAAAGGGATCGCCCATACACTCGGTGAGGCCATCCACGAGATCCCCAAAAGGCTCGATCAGCAATGCTGCCATGAGTTCCTGCACGTCAGCGCTGGCGTCATCAACCGCCTGAATGGCAGCGTCAGCGGGACGCGCGCCTGTCAGATCAAGAACGCGCCGCGCCCCTTCCCAGTCCGCACGCAAAGCAACAATGCGGGCTTGATGGACGGGATCGGGCACATTCCATTGCTGCAGGTGCTGTGCCGCGCGCGCGGCGAGTTCATGCACGCGTTCTTGCTGTGACGGCGTAAACCGTGCAACTGCCCGCACCCGCGCAAGGGCGGTTTCACGCGCCAGCATCCAGTTGTTCAACAGCACCGGATGGGTCACCAGAAACGGCGCCATACCCAACCCTGTGGAATTGCCGATCCCGAGGTGGCGTTTCAGCACCGGATCAAGGGGCGCGCCGCCCACATGTTCTGCCAGGGCATGGGTAAAGTGGCGGATAAGCCAAACGGTCAGCATTTCCGCAGCAAACGGCCCTTCGAGGCCCGGGCGTGCATCGATCAGATCACGGTCCGCGATGCCGAATTTGCCGTTGCCGTAGACCGCTGTGGTGCGCATCAGGTAGCCCACGTTCTGGACCATCTCGGCATCGGGCTGACGTCCGTCGCGCAGCGCTGTCACCACATGCTCGAACAAGCGCACTGACTTGTTGGCGCGGCTCAAGATCAGGTCGCGTTCTGTAAAGCGCGCCGCCTCTTGCTTGGGGGCTGCCGCGACAATGCGGGCGATTTCATCCGCGTCAGGGATGCCGTCGTAGAGCACATAGGCGCTGTCCCATGCGGTGGCGATGACGCGATCCGTGCGCAACTCCGGCGGTAAATCGGTCGAGACAGCAACCAGCGAATAGGTATGCCTGCCCAGTGTCACGCTAAAGACTGCGTGGCCAAAGCCGTCTGCACACATCTCCCAGGTGTGGCGGGTGACGGTCACGTTCTCCGCAGCCAAGCGCCGCATCAGGCTGCGCAGGAACGACAGGCGTGTAGGGAACATGGACCCCATACGCTTGAGGCGCATCACCGTATCAGGGTCGCGCAGTGGCATTTGTGGCGGGGCGACGAAATCCTTCATGTGGCAGGACCAAAGCTGGTGTCATAAAAGCGCAGCCAGTTGCCGCCCATGATGCCGTCGACCTCGTCTGAGGAAAGGCCGGTGGCTGTCAGCCCTTCGCGGATATTGCCAAAATCACGGTTGTCATTGAACCAAGACGGCATCGGCGGGAAACCCGCATTGCTGGCCGATCCTTCGCCATAATCGATGCCTTTGGTCCAGCGTCCGACGCGCATCCATTCGACGATGGAATCAGGCTGATCCTGGCAAAGGTCCGTACCGATACCTAGGTGCTCTGCGCCGTAGCGGTCTGCCGCTTCTGCGATCATCTGGCAAAAGCTTTCCTGCGTACAGGCAGAGCCACCTGCCAAATGATGCGGATAGACAGAGAAGCCCAACATGCCACCCGACCCGGCCAGCGCCTTAAGCACGGTGTCGGATTTGTTGCGCAAGGCCGCGTGCCACCAATGCGGGTTGGCATGGGTGATGGCGATGGGACGGGTGGAATGGTCAATCGCTTCCAGCGTTGAGCGTTCAGCCGAATGGCTCATGTCCACAACCATACCGACGCGGTTCATCTCAGTGACAACTTCGCGGCCCATGCGAGTCAGGCCGGTGTCGTCGTCCTCGTAACACCCCGTCGCCAGCAACGATTGGTTGTTATAGGTCAGCTGCATGAACCGGATGCCCAACTGATGGCAGATTTCCACCAAGCCGATATCATCCTCGATCGGGCTGGGGTTCTGGAAGCCAAAGAAAATCGCGGTGCGGCCCGTCTCCTGCGCCAAGGCCACATCGGCAGCGGTTGTCCCCTTAAAGATCAGGTCCGAGTGGTCTTCGAACCAGCGGTTCCAGCGTTCAAGGTTCAGCACCATTTCGCGAAAGACTTCGTGATAGGCGATGGTGACATGCACAGCATCCACCCCTCCGGCGCGCATTTGTTCGAAAATGGCGGGCGAAAAGTTGGCGTATTGCAGATTATCGATCAAAGGGCTTTTCATGAGAAATCTATGTGCGTTCAGGAAACGATTCTCAATGAAAAACTGCGCGGCTTCGCCGAGACCCGCATTCGCAGGCTCAGTGGCGGTTTGGCAAGGCATGCGCAAAGAGCACCAGAAGGCCTCCGGCAATCGCCCAGTTCTTTACAAAGATCGACATCTGCCATGGATCGCCCGGCAGAAAGTGGAACACGCTGGTGACCATACAATAGAGCGCCGCTGACAAGGCGATGGGGGCAAGCCGGATGCCCGCCAGCAGACACACCGCAACCACCGCGTTGAACGCAAGCGCAGGCCAGACCAACAAAGTGGGCAGCCCCCGCGCGCTCAAAAGCGCTTCGGCGGCTTGCGGCTCCAGCAGTTTTTGCACAGCACCAGCCGCAAACAACGCGGCCAGCAAGATACGGCCCAAGATCATCGCGGCAGGTGCCAAAAACTGCATCTCGCTATCCTTTGTTACTGAAGAACGGGCCAGAGCCAACGCTCCGACCCGTTCCACAGTCAAGGGTGATACGCCCTTTACACTGGTTACGACATGCGCAAGCGGAGGGTTCCTGCTTCGTTGCGCACATCACATCCACGGGGCGGCGGGCGGAGAAGTTTCAATACACGTGCGAAACTTCGGTAAAGCCCGCGGTTAGATCTCTGTCAGAGGGCCGATGGCCATGACATTGCCCGTGGGCGCGCCATTGGGTCCGCCCCCCGGCGGCTCATCCGTGATGGCCAGCGTGATCTGGGCGGCGAGAGCCGCCAGTTCTTGTGGCAACGCCACACGCGCCGTGTCGGTCTGCGGAAGAACCCCAAGCGAGATTGGGTCCTGATCCGGCAGAATTGCCCAAAGCTCCAGCACGCGGCCTTGTGGGGCGTCACCGGACAGGCGCCGCAAGGCAATATCGCCCTGCGCGTTGTCGAACACGGCCAGCACCGCCAGGGTGCTGTCCCCCTGCAACTGGGTTGCGTAAACGGTTCCGCCTGTCAGCTGCGGTTCGGGCCGCAACGACGGGAATGCGACATAGGCCGCGAGGAAAAGTGCGGCAATTGTAAAGCCTTTCCAGACCCATAAACGGTCCAGCAAGGCGACCTTCTGTTTCGGGAACAACTGCGCCACCAGGGCTTTCTTGACCCGTTTGGCAGGCGCCACAGGCGCAATCGTATCTGTCATCGCAACAAAGCGTTCCTGCCAGCCTGCAACACGCGCGGCAAAGCCCTGATCGCTGCGCACGCGTGCCTGGGCGGCTTGCAAATCATCGCCTTCCGCAAGGCCAAGCGCGTATTCTGCGGCCTGCGCATCGGTCTCGTCTGCGGGGGAAAGGGTATCTTCGGTCACAGGCTCATACACTCTCTGAGGGCGATCAGTCCACGGCGCAGCCATGTGCGCATCGTGTTGAGCGGCACATTAAACCGCTCGGCCAGATCGGCATAGCTTTGCCCGTCCAGATAGGCGCCACGGATGGCAGCCCCGCGGTCGGCTTCAAGGGAATCGAGGCATCCCGACAGCTTTGCCGCCTCGCCTGCGGCAACGGCATACTGCTCGGGCGAGGGGCCGGGGGCGACCAGCTCCAGACCGGGCGTGTCCACGTCCTGATGGCCTTGGCGGCGTGCCCGAAGGCGATCAATGGAGGTGTTGCGCGCAATGGTGATAAGCCACGTCATCGGCGACAGGCCATTGGCCTGATACCGGTCGGCGTTTTTCCATATCTTGACGAAAGTGTCCTGCATCGCATCCTCGGCTGCGGCCCGTTTGTTTAACACACGCAGGCAGACACCAAAGAGTTTCGCGCTGACGCGATCATACAGCAATTCAAAGGCTGCACGGTCCTTAAGCGCCACCCGCGCAATCAGCGCTTCGATCTCGGCTCGGTCCATATTTCCCAAGGTCTCCGGATAGGGAACGACAACATACAGCCCTGCACGACCGTCTTGGCGCTTAATGTGTTGTGTAGACCGCAGATGTCAATCGGCGCTGTCCCCACGTATGAACTGACTGCGGTAAAGACGGTCGGCCCAAGCGGCCCCTTTGGTCTTTGGTCGCTTGTTTTCGCCGATGGGCCCGCCAATGGGCTGCTTCCCCACAACCTTCAACCACGGCATGTCTGTCTCGATGCCCGTGGTCAGGGGTTCGGGCGGGATCAGGGCGATCTGGAAATCTTCCAGATGGACCCCCGCGCCCAAGCGCGTCTGCGGAGTGTCCCGGATCACCGGTCTGGCCGAAAGTGGATCAAGCGCGTCCTCAAACAGCACCATTCTGGGCCAGAGGTTTGGTGGAACGCTCACCGGCGGCCCACCCACAAGATCCGGCAAAGCCTCGAACAACGCAGCGGCTGCACGCGGGTTCAGGTGTTTATGGCCGAAATGCCAGGCAAACATCCGAACCGGAAGGTCCGAAGACGGCAGCAAAGCGGCTAACACGCGGGCCTGACTGAGGAAGGTATAGGGCGCTTGCCCCCGTGGCCGCGTGGTCAGATAGGTGTTTGTCATCGGCAGGCCAGCGGGGTGGTGTTTGACCGTCAGCTCGAGCACAGATGTCGCCGCCCGCGGCCCCTCCGGCGTGCGCACAGAAATGGTTTGCCGCAGGTGGTACGCGGCGCTTTGCGCGTCCGAGCAGCCCACCAGAAGCGCAGGCGCCGTCAGTGCAAGGCCCAGAACGGCGCGCCGCGTCGCCATGCAAATCAGACGTTCTCTTGCGTGTATTTCCGCAACTCGGCACGCGCTACCTGACGGCGGTGGACCGCATCAGGGCCATCGGCCAATCGCAACGCACGCTGCCATGTCCACGCCATTGCCAGCGGGGTGTCCTGCGATATCCCCTCGCCTCCATGCATCTGCACGGCCTCGTCGATGACTTTGAGCGCGACACGTGGGGCCACCACTTTGACCTGCGAAATCCACGGTGCGGCGGCGCGTTTGTCGCCTTGGTCCATGTACCATGCGGCCTTGAGGCACAGCAGGCGGGCCATTTCGATCTCCATCCGGCATTCCGCGATGATGTCGTAGTTCGCGCCCAGTGACGCCA
>CALAIJ010000323.1 GCA_937923365.1 uncultured Sulfitobacter sp. | reverse complement strand
CGTCTTTGACGGGGGTGGTGGTCCGGAGGCCCACCTTACGGGCGCGCGTCAGTTGGACGGATCGACCTTGCCGCGCAGGGCCTTGACCTCGCCCCGAGTTTTCTTGGCCTTCAACCGCCGTTTTTTCGACCCCAACGTGGGGCGCGTCGGGATGCGCCGCTTGGGCGGGGTTAGTGCGCGCCTGATCAATTCGGCCAGACGGTCGCGGGCGATCTCGCGGTTGCGGGCCTGGCTGCGGGTCTCGTCACACTGGATGACCAGCGCGCCTTCGTTGGTCCAGCGCCGTCCCGCCAGACGCTTGAGGCGGGTCTTGACTGCAGGCTGTAGCGAGGGCGAGGTGGCGGCCTCAAAACGAAGCTCCACGGCCGAGCTGACCTTGTTGACGTTTTGCCCGCCCGGGCCAGAGGCGCGCATGAAACTTTCGGTCAGTTCCCAGTCTTGCAGGGCGATATCATCTTTGATGTGCAGCATGGGCGCATCATCGCATTGGAACACTTGGAGGGGAAGAGTGTTGAGAGGGTGGAAACCGTGCGGCTGAGCTTTGTGCTGAGGATCTCTGACCGCTATGAGGGGGCGGAGATCGGTGCTTTGCTGATTTGGGATTTCCTGAAATTGGGGTTCCGTTCGGTCTCCAACGTGGGGCGCTACATTGTTGTGGGTGCGCCGGATGTAGCGGCAGGGGTGATCGACATTCGGGATCATCTGATCCCTGTGATGGTGGAGGCTTTTGGTCAGGACGCCGCCGCGCGGTAGGAATTGAACGCGAAAGCTGTGGCGGCCTGAGTGCTGCCCGCAATGGCCCATCGGTGCAGACACGAAAAGGGCCGCCCCGGATGCGGAGCGGCCCAATCGAAATGGTCTTAAGGAGGGGATCGGTTAGACTGACGTCGAACGTTTGCCCACTCGGGGATTAGCTGCCAAGGGCTGCCTCAGCAGGTTACCTCCCAAGCTGTTCCGACACCTCGCTCCAATACCTTTTCTGACATTAGATCACCTCCTTTACATTTGTTGAACTCATGCGAATCGTTGCACAGGTTTTGCCAAACGCAAAGGGTTTTCTGCGGGGGCCGTGGAAAAAGGAGCGGCCCCGAGGGCCGCACGATTTTGTTTGATTGAGGCTCTGCCTCAAACTCCGGGAATGTTATTGCCAGAAAAAGGGGCGTCAGGCGCGGGCAAGACGGGCGGTGATCAGGCGGAAAGGCACAAGGGCGATCAGGGCCAGTGTCAGTTTCACAATCCAGTCCGCCACAGCAAGCGAGACCCATAGCGGGGCAGCAGGACCCACGCCCAGAAGCGGGAGGGCTTCCGCAGCCCAGCTCACGTCCGTTGCCGGATGCACAAAGCTGAGTGCGCCCGAAAAGGCCACCGAGAAGAAGATCGCCGTGTCCAGTGTGCTGCCCACAAGGGTCGAGACCAAAGGCGCACGCCACCAGCGACCGTCCCGCAGGGCGGCAAAGATCGAGACGTCAATCATCTGCGCCACCAGAAACGCGAGGCCAGAGCCGATGGCGATGCGAAGGGTTACCAGCGGGCCAAACTCGCCCATGATCTGGGTGCCGATCAGCGAGCAGATCAGGCCCACCACAAAGCCCACCAGCACCACGCGGCGGGCGGCAGCCGCGCCATAGACGCGGTTCATCACGTCCGTCACCAGAAACGCCAGTGGATAGGTGAAAGCCCCCCACGTCAGCCATTGGCCATAGAGGAATTGAACCAGAATGTTCGAGGCGACCACAATGGTGGCCATGGCAAGGATGCCGGGAAGGTGGATGCGTTGCATGATATGATACCGTTTTTGCAAGGGTGCGGTGACTTGGCCTGCGGTTTGCAGACAGGGGCGACTTAGGCCAGTCGCGGGGCGGGTGCAAGCTATTCCCGCAAAGTCAGTTCGATGATTTCCGTGCGTTGCAAGGTCAGGAAGTTGTCGTCAGACAGCAGAATGATCCGCAGGCCGCCATCCTCCGCGCCCCAGATGCTGATCGCTTCAAGATTGTCGAACTTGCCCGGGCCGCTGGTAAAGATCGTCTCTTCGCGCAAGGCACTGGGGTTCAGGTTGAACCGCCGGATGCGGCTGCGAAAGCCGACGGGGGAAATGGCGCGCTCCAGCAGATAGAGCCGCCCTTGGGCGTCAAAGTCGGCGCCCACGATCATGAAGGGCCCGCGTTGGGGGATCTTGTGGGTGACACGCCAGCCCTTCGCATCGCGGGCATAGAGCGGGAAGGACGACTGTTGTACTGGAGGTTGCTCTGGCAAGGTATACAGCGTGCCATCGGGGTGAATGGCCAAAGCCTCCATCCCTTTGTTGGCCTCGAAGCCGGTAAAGTCAGGGTGGTTCTGGAAGGGGCTTGTCTTGGCGGAGCGCAGGTCCAGCCGCGCCACCCGAGGGCGATGCTCGAACGAGACATAGGCCGCGCCGTCCGCGCCGATGGCCAGCCCTTCGGCATCACTGCGCTTGCCTTTCAGGGTCCGCCCGTTGGCGGCCCTAAGCTGGACGCGGTTTGTGATCTGCACATCCCGGATACTGCTGTCGCCCGCGCGGATCACCCGTGCGGTTACAAGGCTGCCCTTGTCCGTGATCAGGGTCAGTTCATCGCCTGCAGGCGATACCTCGGCCCCTGAAAAGCCACCGAACCAGGGGGCGGGATTGTTCCAGACCAGTCGCGAGGTCACGCGCGCAGAAGGCTCCGCCGTCGGGGCGGTTCCCGCACAGGCAAGGCCTGCTGCCAGCAAGAGCCAACGCAGGGTCAGTTATCCAGCACAGCTTTGCACTGGGCGGGCAGGTCTGCCAGCAACAGTTCGCGCCGTGGTTTGGGTGGCTTGGCGTTGGGATCGCGTGGTTTCGGGGGTGGCGGGTTCAGGATATTGGCCTGCCATTCACGGGCATCCGCGCAGCCATCCCCCGCAGGTGGCGGATTTTGGCTGACACAGCCGCGCGCGCCCTTCGGGCAGCCGATGCGGATGTGGAAATGGTAGTGGTGACCGTACCATGGGCGGATTTTCCGCAGGTACCCGCGATCGCCCTTTTCATCCGCGCACATCTGCACCTTGGCACCGGGGAACACAAAGATGCGCTCGGTCCGCGGGTCCTTGGCGGCGGCTTTGATGATCTCGTGATGGGCGCGCGTCCATGAGGAGTTGACGTAAGCGCCATTGGCGCGGCGCGTCGAGATGGAGGAGATATTCTCGCGCTGTTTGCGGGTCAGGTTCAGGGACTTGGGTGGCAGCATCCAGATGTCCGCGTCCAGACCAATCTGGTGGCTGCGGTGTCCGGTCAGCATCGGCCCGCCACGGGCCTGAGACATGTCGCCCACATAAAGCCCCTCCCAACCGGGTTGGGCGGCGGCCACACGGCTGAGTTTCTTGACCATATCGACCATTTCGGGATGCGCCCAATTGCGGTTGCGCGACAGGCGCATGGCTTGCCAGGTCGGTCCCGTTTCGGCCAGTTGCGCGCCCCCTGCAAGGCAGCCTTTGGCATAAGAGCCATAGGCGGCAGGCGCTTGCGACGAAGGCGACCCTTTGGCACCAAAAAGCTTTTTGGCCTGAACGTTGGACAAGGCGCCACCGGAGGAGCCGATGGTTGGCAGCACTTCACGTGCGCCGCTGATGTCGCGGCCACCGCCACAGGAGCCGAGGGCCACCGCAAGGGCCGCGCAGGTCAGGATACGTGTAAGGATCATTTCGCAAAATCTCCGTCTCGTTTCACCCATGCTAACAGAATGAGACCGATGATGAACAGACCCACAACGGGGGTGATGCCCAAACGCTGGCTTCCCGTCACGTCAGAGGCGATGCCGATCAGCGCGGGCGCAAGAAAGGACGTCGCTTTTCCCGACAAAGCGTAGAGGCCAAAGGCTTCGGTCATCCGCTCGGGGTCGCCCTGGCGCGTCATCATGTTGCGCGAGGAGGCCTGCAATGCGCCGCCTGCCGCGCCAATGGCTGCACCCGCGATGTAGAACATGATGTCGGGCAGGGAGGAGCCGTCAGCCACCGCGATGCCCATCACCGAGGTCGGTGTCAGCGAGATGATCAGGATCGCCGTCGCGATCAGGATAATGCAGCAGAACACGATCACCGGCTTGGGGCCGATGCGGCGGTCCACGCGGCCACCAATCCAACAAAAGATCGCGCCCGAGAGGGCCGCGATGATGCCAAAGATGCCGATGTCGATGATCGACCAGTTCAGAACGCCCAGCGCATAGATGCCGCCAAAGGTGTACATCCCATTCAGCGCATCGCGGTAGAACATCGAGGAGCCCAGATAGGCCAGCAGCGAGGGGTGGCGCGGCAGGTCCGCCAGTGTGTTCCCCAGATCGCGCAGACCTTTGCCAATGCGGTAGCTTTGCACCTGCGGTTTTGGCGTGTCGCGGATGTACATGAAGAACGGGATCATGAAGACCGCAAACCAGATCGCGGCGATTGGCCCCACGATGCGGGTGTCTGCCTTGGTTGCCGTGTCCAGACCAAAGAGCGGCGACAGGCCGGCCATCGTCTTGCCGTTGTCGCCTGCTTGGAACAGGGCCAGCATCACCAGAAGGGCTACAACCCCGCCCACATAGCCAAAGGCCCAGCCAGAGCCTGAAATGCGGCCGCGTTCGTCGCGATCAGGGGACAATTCCGGCAGGTAGGCGTTGGTGAAGATCGTCGCAAACTCCATCCCGATCAGGCCAATGCCGAAAAAGAACAGCGCCCAGAGGACAGAGAAATCCTGCGGGGCTGTCCACCACAGGCCCGCCGCGCCGATCACGTAAAGAGCCGAGAACAGCCAGACCCACGGCAGGCGTTTGCCCGAACTGTCCGACACCGCGCCAAGGATCGGGGCAAGCACTGCAATGGCGATGCCTGCCACGGCCAGCCCGTAGCCCCAATAGGCCTGTGCCTGCGCTTTGGCGGCACCTTCGGCCATGCCGCCCTCCATCAAGGCACCTGTTGCCGTTTGGGCAAAGTAGGGGCCGAAGATGAAGGTCAGCAGCAGCGTGTTGTAAGGCTGGCTGGCCCAGTCAAAGGCGTACCAGCCCCAGATGCGTTTGCGTTGTGAAATCTCGCTCATATGTCCCGACCCCTTGGTTGGGATCAGGTAGAGCAGGGCAGGCGGGCCGGTGCAAGCCCGCAAGATGCGGCTTCAGGCGTCCTGCATCGGTGGCCATGGGCGCTGGCTTTCGGTCTCGCACCACGATTTGATCCAGTCGGGCATCCGGGGCGAGGGGCCTTCGCGGCCCATTTCGGCCAGAACCCGTGCCGGGGGGACAATGCCGTTCTTATCCGTCACAGCCGCACGGTAAAGGACGTGGCTGGCGCATTCGCCGTCACGCTTCCACATGCTTTGTTCCATATAGGTGAATTTGTCGTCCCAGCAGACTGCACGGCTGCGCATCTCGAAACGCTCGAACCCGTGAATGCGGCGACGAAAGCGGGTGCAACTGCCCGCCATGGTCAGGCCCCAGCGGTTACGCTTGAGCGTGGCGACCAGCCCGATGCGCTGGGCCAGAGCGGTACGCCCGATGTCATAGATCGACAAGGCGCGGCCATTGTTCATCTCCAGCCAGAAATCCAGATCATGGGGCCAGCAGATATGATGGCTGACATGGGTGTCTGTCAGGTTGGGTAATGCGGGCTGGCGGCTGGCCAGCCACGTGTCTTTGGCGATGCGCACAAACGGGAACATGGGCGTGGTCTCCTTTGAGTGGAGAGATGGGCGGGGTTACGCAGACGTCAACCATTACCCTCGCGGCACTCTTGCGAAAACGCGGCGTCCGGCTTACCTGTCATGCACCACTGTGAAAGGGCATTTGATGCAGTCGATCTTCCAAATCCTGATGTTGTTGCTGAACATCGTCTACTTCATCGTGATTGCCCATGTGATCATGTCATGGCTGATCAATTTTCAGGTGCTGAACCTGCGCCAGCCTCTGGTTGCTCAGGTATGGGAGGGGCTGACGCGCCTGCTTGAGCCGATCTATTCCCGCGTACGCCGCATTGTGCCGCCGATGGGTGGTCTTGATCTGGCGCCTTTGATTGTGCTGATCGGTGTCGCTGTCCTGCGGATCGTGCTGATCAATAACGCGGCCGCGTTTTACTAAGTCGCTGCTGCGCTGATTCGCCCAACTTTTGGCCAAAAGAAAGAGGGTGCCCTGCCTGCGCCCCCTTGCCGCGCATTTGCGAGTGTGGGAGTCTGCGTGAAAGAGCAGACACATTTACGGAAATTCCCATGCAGGCCGCCGCCCCGCTGCTGAAAGACGTATTCGGTTTTGATGCCTTCCGCCCCGGGCAGGAAGACATCGTGCGTGCCGTGGTCGAGGGCGAGAATGTCCTTGCCATCATGCCCACGGGCGGTGGCAAATCCTTGTGCTTCCAACTGCCTGCGTTGATGCGCGACGGGGTTACGGTGGTGATCTCTCCGTTGATTGCTTTGATGCGCGATCAGGTGCGCGCCTTGCAGGAGGCGGGCGTGGGCGCGGGTGCGCTGACGTCCGGCAATACGCCCGAGGAAACGGATGCCGTCTGGGAAGGGCTGGAGGCTGGCACGCTCAAGCTGCTCTACATGGCGCCGGAGCGGCTGGCGGCAGGGTCCGTCACCGGCATGTTGAAACG
>CALAIJ010000322.1 GCA_937923365.1 uncultured Sulfitobacter sp. | reverse complement strand
CGACCAGATCGAAATGCCCATCGGCGAGACGATCGAAATCCAGACCCGCAAAAAGCGGGTGGAGCCGCGCACCGAGGCGCAAAAGGCCTATGTCCAATCCCTGTTCGAAAATGAACTGGCCTTCGGCATCGGCCCTGCGGGCACGGGCAAGACCTATCTGGCGGTGGCTGTCGGTGTCTCCATGTTCATTGGCGGGCATGTGGACAAGATCATCCTGTCACGTCCCGCCGTCGAAGCCGGTGAGAAACTGGGCTATCTACCCGGCGACATGAAAGACAAGGTCGACCCTTACATGCAGCCACTGTACGACGCGCTGAATGATTTTCTGCCGGGCAAACAACTGGCGAAGCTTCTGGAAGAAAAGCGCATCGAAATCGCGCCTCTTGCCTTTATGCGCGGCCGCACGCTGGCCAACGCCTTTGTTGTGCTGGACGAGGCGCAGAATGCGACCTCCATGCAGATGAAGATGTTCCTGACCCGCCTTGGCGAAGGCTCGCGCATGGTGATCACGGGCGACCGCACCCAGATCGACCTGCCGCGCGGCGTGCCGTCAGGCCTGCAGGACGCGGAACGTCTGCTCAAGACAATCCCCAAGATCAGCTTTAACTACTTCACGTCCAAAGATGTGGTGCGCCACCCGCTGGTCGCGGCCATCATCGAGGCGTATGAGGCGGATACCGGCCAAACCTGATGCAAATCCCCCCTTTTTCTGGCCATAATATTCCCGGAGGTATGGAGGCAGAGCCTCCATGCACGGCTGATGCAAGCGCTTGATATCGTTATTGAAGATGCTCGTTGGGACGTCGTCGGGCTTGCCGCACTGGCGCGCACGGCGATCCCTTTGGCGCTGACACACCTCGACGTGCAGGCTGATATCTGCGAGGTCACGCTTCTTGCCTGTGACGACGCCCACATCGCGCAGCTCAACACAGAATTTCGCGGCAAAGCTGCGCCGACAAACGTGCTCAGCTGGCCTGCCGAGGAGCGTGCGTGCGCACAGCGAGGAGGCACGCCCGCGCCGCCAAGCGCCGGCCCTGATGGCATGATCGAACTTGGCGATATGGCCATCAGCTTTGACACTTGCCTTGCAGAGGCCAACGCCGCGGCCAAGCCGCTTTCCGCTCACACGACCCATCTGATTGTTCACGGTCTCTTGCATCTTTTGGGTTATGACCACATTCACGACGCTGATGCGGCCCTTATGGAAGGGCTCGAAGTGGAAATACTTGGCAAATTGGGTCTTGATGACCCATATTAGACCAGACACAGGGCCCCATGCGCCCGACAACCAAAGACAGGACCCGATGGGCGAACAAGACGGATCTTCTAACGCAGTGCGGGGCGCACAACTGGAAGAAGACACACAAAGCGACGACAGTCCGGAACGCAGCAGCGGCTTTTTCAGCCGCGTGATCGAGGCGCTCAGCCCTTCGGACACGGACGGCGGGGCAGAGGTTCTGACCTCTCCCATGCAAGGGGCTGCCACCCACGGCATGATGAACCTGCGCCGGATGCGCGTCGATGACGTGGCCATCCCAAAGGCTGATATCACCGCAGTTCCGGTCACCTCGACCATGGACGAACTGGTTGCGGTCTTTAAGGAAAGTGGCCTCACGCGCCTGCCTGTCTATGAAGGAACGCTGGACACCCCTGTGGGTCTGGCCCACCTCAAAGACCTCGCCCTCCAGCACGGTTTCAATGGCAAGCCCAAGAATTTTGATCTGTCCGCGCTGGTGCGGCCTTTGCTGTTTGTTCCGCCGTCGATGACCATCGGCGTTCTGCTCACCAAAATGCAGGCGGAGCGGCGGCACATGGCGCTGGTGATCGACGAATACGGCGGCGTGGACGGTCTGGTCACCATCGAAGACCTGATCGAACAGGTCATCGGCGAAATCGAGGACGAACACGACATCGACGAGGGCCTGAACTGGACGCAGGAAAAGCCGGGCACCTATCTGGCCCTTGCCAAGACCCCGCTCGAGGATTTCGAGGCCGAAATCGGCCAGTCCCTGACCGAGCACGAAGAGGTGGACGAAGAAGACATCGACACGCTTGGGGGTCTGGTCTTTATGCTGTCGGGCCGTGTGCCTGCGCGCGGCGAAGTTGTCGTGCATCCTGACGGGCCGGAATTCGAAGTCATCGACGCCGACCCGCGCCGGATCAAACGCTTGCGTGTGCGCACGCAGGCGCAAGGATGATCCCACAGCCCAAGGGTGCGCTGCATCTGGCGATCGCAGCGGGGGCAGGTGCTTTGGCCGCTTTCGGGCAGGCCCCCTACGATCTGGCGCCGCTTCTGTTGGTGGGGCTGATCATCGGCTTCTGGCTTTTCGGCACCCGCGCCACAAAAGGGCAGGCAGCCCTGACAGGCTGGGCTTTTGGTACCGGATACTTTGTCCATGCGCTGCAATGGATCGTCTCTCCGTTCATGGTGGACGCAGCGCGGCACGGCTGGATGGCGCCTTTCGCACTGGTGTTTCTTGCCGCTGGTTTGGCGCTCTTTTGGGGTGCTGCGTTCTGGCTGGCGCGCCGGATGGGCGGCCCGCGCCACTGGCCGCTTGTGCTGACCTGGGCAGGGGCCGAGATGATCCGCGCCTATATTTTTACAGGGTTCCCTTGGGCGATGCCCGCACAGGCACTGGTAGATGGTCAGGCAGGGCAGGCCTTGGCGGTGATAGGCCCTTATGCGGTGAACCTTTGGCTGTTCGCGATCGCCTGCGTGGTTGCTATGACAGTGCCAAGAGCATGGGGCGCCCGTGTTGCGGGCGCAGCCGTCGCAGCCTTCATGGTGGTTTTGATGGTGCTTCCCCCGGCTGCTGGCCCGTCGGCACTGACAAGTCACACCATTCGTCTGATCCAGCCGAACGCGGCCCAGAAGGACAAATGGGACCCTGAAAAAATCCCTGTGTTCTTTGACCGCCAGCTGGGCTTTACTGCGGCGCCCGCGACGGACCCCGACGCGCCCCCCGATCTGGTGATCTGGTCGGAAACGGCCATTCCCTGGTCGCTTGATCTGGCAGGCACTGCTTTGCAGGAAATCGCCAAAGCAGGCGGCGATGCGCCCGTAGCGCTTGGCGTGCAGCGCCGTACCCAGACGCGGTTTTTCAATGCAATGGTCGTTCTCGACGCGCAGGGTGCGGTCAGCCAAAGCTACGACAAACACCATCTGGTGCCTTTTGGCGAATACATGCCGCTGGGCGATCTGTTGGCCGATTTTGGCATCTACGGGTTGGCGTCGCGCGATGGCAACGGGTATTCATCCGGGCCCGGTGCCCGGCTGCTGGATTTCGGACCTTTAGGCACAGCGCTGCCGCTGATCTGTTACGAAGCGGTCTTTCCCCACGATGTGAATGCCGCACCTGCGCGCCCGCGCTTTCTGATCCAGATCACCAATGATGCGTGGTTTGGCAAAGGGGCAGGGCCGCTGCAACATTTGGCCCAAGCACGGATGCGGGCCATTGAACAGGGCCTGCCTTTGGCGCGGGCAGCCAATACAGGCGTCTCTGCAATGATTGATCCGCAGGGGCGCGTGACGGCTGCGCTGCCGCTGAATATCGCCGGTTTTCTGGACGCAGCCTTGCCCGCACCGCTGAAACCCACACTTTATAGCCGCTCAGGGGATCTGCCATTGGCGCTGCTTTTGCTCGTCGGGCTTGCCTTTGCGGGATTTCGCAGCCGCCAAAGTTAACGATTGACCATTGCTATTCGCGCGGCTATCCCCGCGCATGCGCGCTGCAACGGCTTCCTGACGTGGCGCATGACCCTTATTTTGGAGCACGTAAATGTCCCGCCAGAACTATACCTTTACCTCGGAATCCGTTTCCGAGGGTCATCCCGATAAAGTCTGCGACCGTATCTCTGATGCCGTCCTTGACGCCTTTCTTGCCGAAGAGCCTGAAGCGCGCGTCGCGGCGGAGACCTTTGCCACCACCAACCGCGTTGTCATCGGCGGCGAAGTTGGCCTCTCTGACCAGTCCAAGCTCAAAGACTA
>CALAIJ010000321.1 GCA_937923365.1 uncultured Sulfitobacter sp. | reverse complement strand
CGAAAGCCTTCGATCTCGATGGCCTGATATTCGCCGGGGGCGACAAGGTGCAGGACTTTGTAGAAGCCTTCCCCGTCGACCCGTGCGCGTGTCAGGCCGCTGGCACGCCCGTATTTGCACAAGATATGCCCCAGCGTTGATGGGCGCACGCCAGACAGGTTGATGTTCAGTTCTTTCAGCGCCGGATACCACGCGCGGGTTCCGGTCAGCGGGGCAAAGGCGGCATCGCCGTGCCGCGACAGCATGGACTTTTGCAAGGTCGCGATGGGCGTCCGGCTATCGCCTTCGCCATAAATCGGGTCACCTGCTTCGCCGGCAAAAGTGGACAGAACATGCCAGTTCGACAGGATGCCCGGCGCGCCAGTGGCCTTGTCGATGGCGATGGCACCGATGGTGCCGGTGCCTGCATGCTGGCGTTTGCAGGCGCTGCCGGACAACAGCGCATGCTCGGGCGTGTTTTGACCAAAGCCGAACTCGCGCCGGACCTTGTAAGGGCCAGTGATCACGTCAACGCGCACGCCGTCGATCTCTTTGGCGATCATCTGCTCTTTGCTCAGGAGCGCATCAGGCGTTTTGGCGGTGACGTGCACGCGCACGCAAAGCTCGTCCGTGCGGGCACCATCGGTCCAGCAATAGCCCACGTCGAAACCCGTGGCATTGTGCAGATGCTGATAGGTGCGCCGCAGCTTGTCGAGCACCTTGCGGCAGTCTTCGGCTGTGCGTTTCCTGGTGGCGCTGGGCATGGCTCTCTCCTGTGGTCATTGGTTAACCACTGGTGACAGAACACCCGTTATTGTTGCGTGATTCAGTTTTTCAGCGTTAACTCCATACGTGCCTCGGGTGTATTGAGGCATTGGAAAAGTGAAGTCATTTAAGCCATGTTCATAAATCTTCAGGAATTCGAAGCGCCCCAGATGACGCAGGCTTTGGGCAGTGGTGAGGCCATGGACGCCCCCTCTTTCTGTCTGCCGGTTTTACAGTCGTTGGATTATGTCTTTGTGGGCGCGCCCCGTGTGATGCCTGAATTGACGGTGGCGGGCGGCGTATTGCCTGATGGCACATCCGTTTCAGGCGCAGGACACGACAAGGCGTCGGCCCTCACCAGACTGGCGGGCGAAGCGGCAGAGCAACTTGCCTTGCGCGGGCCCATGCCGGTCGCGCCCGTGTCGGCACAGCAGGCGCTGACGGCGCTTGGTGGCGACGCGCTGAACGGGGGCACGATCCATGCCACGGCTTGGGAAGACGACGCGCCGCTTGCGGTGCCCGCGACGCTTTTGCCGCAGGGCCCTGCGAAGACGGCGGGGTTCTCCGAAGGGATGGCCGCGCATGTGGATGGGGACAAGGCGCGGTTGCACGGCGCGATGGAGCTGGTCGAACGGGACGCGGTGGCGCTTTGGTGGGCGGGGGTGACGCAGGCTGCGTCCTTGGAGGGCGCGCAGACTTTTGCCATTGCACGCCTTGGCCTGCGACAGGGTCGCGAAACGCTGCTGCTGGATGTGACCTGCGACACTGGCATCCCCGTCATTGTGGCTGTGTCGTTTGACAAAAGCGGGGGCGGCTTTTGCTTTGGGGCCGCAGCGGCCGGGTCAGCCCATGCTGCGGCCTGCGGCGCGCTGCGCGAGCTGGGGGCGGCCGAGTTCGGGCTGGCACTGGATCAAAGTCGCGGTACCGAGGCGGAAGGTGACAGACGTTGGTCGCAGATCATCAAACGCGACGTATTCGAACGCGAGATGATCGGCGCCACCGTTGACCTGGAGCATCAATTCAACAGCCACGGTGCGCTGCCTGATCGGGCCTTGCCGTTGCATCTGGCCAATTACGGCATTTGCTTTGTCGATTTGGGGCAGGTGGGCACCCACTTTCACGCCGTCAAAGCCATCAGCGCAGACTTGCAACTGGGCCGCGAGACGCGCCAGTGCGCCCGCTTTCTTGCTGCACCCAAACGCGCCAAACGCAGCTATCAAGGTCCGCTCTATTGACCCTCGCACCGCAAGAACACAAGGCCGATATGCGTTTGCAGATCAGGCTGATTGGCGGTTTGCAGGTCTCATGCGGGACTGTGCGGGTGACGATCAAAAAGAAGAAGGCCGCAGCGCTTCTGGCCCTTCTTGCGATATCCCCCGGCCTTCGGATCACCCGCGAACAGGCGCGCGGATTGTTGTGGCCCGAAAGCGATGAACACGCGGCGCAGACCAGTCTGCGCAACGCGCTTTGGGCATTGAAATCGTCTTTGGGCGAGGGCCACTATCATGGCTTGTTCACGGATCGTGCCGAGATCTGGTTGGATGCGGCCAGTGTCGATGTCGACATTGATGTGCTGCTTGAAAAGCTGGAGAGCGGCGATGTGAGGGTCTTGCAAAACCTTGATCCCCAAGCTTTGGGGCGGTTCGAACACGCGCAGGTCGTGGTCAATGATGCCACAACCGCACGGATGCGCGAGACCGGCACCCATCTGGTCCGGCTTGTCCGGCACCGGCTGGAAGGCATCGCCAAGAACGCCGCATCCGAGGCCGAGGCGATCACCGCCCTGCAGTTTGCCGTCAACATGGATGCCACGGACGAAGGGGCCGCGCGCAAGCTGATCCGCAGCTACTGGAAAAGCGGTCAGGTGGCCAATGCGCTAGCTGCCTATCAATCCTTGTGGAACCTGCTGGACGAAGAGTTCGGTGAAGAGCCCTCTGCCGAAACCCAGCGCCTGATCGTCGAGATCAAGGAAAGTGACCGCAGCGTTCAACCCGATGCCGCACGGCCCCGCATCATCGTGTCGGATATGCTGGTGGATCACCTGCCAGATGTCCTTGCGCAACAGGCGCGCTTGTTGCGCGAAACCCTATGTGCAAATCTGGCGCGCTTTCGGGAATGGCAGGTCTTTGACGCGACACTGATCGCTCAGGAAGCCACGCTTTCCCACCAGGATGCAAAAAGTTATACGCTTGGGTTGCAGACGACCAATGCGGGCGGCACCCTGGCCTGTCGCGCTGTATTGGCAGACCGCACGACGGGGGAGTTGCTGTGGTCAGAGAACCTGCATGATGCGGCCCCTGCACTGGGGCACAATCAGGCGGGCGCTGCGGATCGGCTTGCGGTTGCGCTGAACCTGCACCTGTCCGCCTACCAAGGGCGCCAGTCAGACAGAACCGTTTCCGCCCCAAGTGTTTACGAACGCTGGGTCGAGGCACAAGGGTTGATCCTGCAGTTTACCTTGAGCAGTTGGCAACAGGCCGAGCAGAAGCTGGATGCGTTGATCCGCGACTATCCCGATTTCAGCCGTGGTCACTCCAGCCGGGCATCGATTGAGAACATGCGGCAGATATCTTTTCCCGGTCTCTACAGCGTGCCCGCGATGCATGTGGAAGGTCTGCGGTTTGCGCGCCGCGCCATTGAGCTGGACCCGATGGACAGCCGCGGACAACTGGCGATGGGCTGGTCGGCGGCGATGTCGCGGCAGTTTGACCGTGCCGAGCTGGCCTTTGATCTGGCGTTTCAGTACAATGAAAACGATCCATGGACGATCACTTCGGCAGCGGTCGGTCTGGCGTTTTGTGATCATGCGGATGCTGCCACGCGGTTGCTTGATCTGCTGTTCACCCTCAATTTCAAGCTGGAGGCATCGCATTGGTCCTACGTGGCGGCGACGCACTTTCTGGGCGGTGACTACGAAGGCTGCATCCGGGCCTCAGAAAAGTCGAAAGAGATTTCGCACGACGTGCCCGCGTGGCATGCGGCGGCACTGGCGCTGACCGGGCGGCAGGACGAGGCGGCCATGGTCGCAGGCCGGTTTGAGCAGATCGCCCGCGCCAACTGGGTTGCAAAAGGCCCCGTTGAAAGGTCCGAGATTACCCGCTGGCTGATCAGCGGCTTTCCCATCCGCAACCGCGATACCTGGCTGGCGCTGCGCGACGGGTTGCGGCTTGCAGGAATGCCGGTGCCCACCCTGATCCAAAGCGACAAGATCGCGCTGGGCTATCAGATGGACACCGGCGGTTCACGGCGCCGTTAGACGCATTTGCGCATGGCGTAATCAGCGATGCGGCGCGACCGGAATTCTTCTGCCTTGTCCTTGGGGATTTTCGGTCTTTCCTTGCTATAGACCGCGTCATAGAAATCGGGCAGAGGGTACGGGTTTTCAGGCGGTAGCTCAAGGTCAGAGGCATCAGGCAACACGATGCTGACCGTGTTGGCTGGCGCGGCAGGCAGGTACTGGATTTTGTCGGTATCCTTAAAGCCGGGGCCCAGCGTAATGTATGCGCCATAGTCCTTTTTCAGGTCTTCGATCGTGTCAGGCCTCGATACTTTGCCTGTTGCCCAATGCCGAATGAACTGCCCCATGACGAGGTAGCATTCGATCTTGATTTCAAATTCGCCGTTGGCCATCTGGTTCTCCTTTTTGATGGGTTGACTGTTACACCGCTGCTGCTGCGTCCAGCTGTGCGAGAAGGGCGGGCATGGTGGTGATTTGCGTGCCGGGAAAGACTGCCTTTTCCAGAAGGGCTGCGTCTTGCTCTGCCACGGAAGTTGGGTTTCGTTTTTGGATCAGAGGTAAAAGGCAGTCGCCCAGTATGGCGGACCCCAAAGGGCCAAAGGTGCGGCCACGGTCGCCTTCACTCCACGCTTCGAAAAGCAGAAACAAGATCAGCGGGGGCGTTTCGTGCAGCATGCTCAGGTCGATGGCCTCGCCATCGCCGTTGGTTTCCATGAGCCCGGCATCAATGGTTCGCAGGCCTGCATCGACCACGCGTTTGATTATATCGGGCAGTGTTTCGTGACCGAACGGACCGGTGCCGTCGCCCGCCTGATCCAGTTGCGAAAGCAGGAACGGTACGGGGGGCAGTCCGGCCCAGTATTCGCCCAGAAAGTCACGCATGAGCGTTCCGGTAGGCAAACCGTCTCCAACAGAGGTGGCCGCTGTCGCCGTCTGCATGCCGCTTGTCAGATGTGGGCCAAGGCGGATCGCCCAATTGATGCGATCATCGGTAGAGGGCGGGGCCGGAAAGAAAAGCGACCAGTCGATCTGCCAGCTTTTTGGTGTCGGAACATTCGCAGGCACATGCAGCGAGGAGGTGTTGATGATCCGGACGATACTGGTGCGAAAGTCGGCACTGAGGGAATAGTCGCTGCGCACCATGGAATGGGCGGCCCGTGCGGCCCCGAATGCAAAAAGATCGATGGTATCCGCATCGGGCAGCCCCAAAATTGGCTGAGGAAAATTCGGATCGTAGCGCTTCAGAATATCCTTGTGCATCAGTCTGGGCAGCAGGTCCTGGCGCAGGATACGGTGGTAAATCCTGATGGTCGCCAAACGCGCAATGCGGGCGCGGTGATGCTTTCGCACCTCTTCTCCGTCTGCCCCCGCGACATCAGGCGTCTTCTGCACAAGCAGATTGTAAAGCCGGTGAAACAACACTGTAAGCTGCGCAAGGATGTTGTTATCGTCGTTACGGGCGTCCGCGATCAGAACTTCTGCGTAATCGGCAGAATGGTCTTCCGGTCCGTGCCCGTTGTAGCGCGCGCGGGGCAGGTCATGCGCGGGTTCATGGCGGGTTTGGTGGCCAGAGATTTCATCCCCAAAAAGGCCTGTTCTTAAGGGGACGACCCCGTCCGGGCGGTCCCGCTCGTAGGCATGCGGGCAGCCGATTGGCCCGCCCCCAAAGACTGTCTCAAGCGCCAGTGGTTCGCGCCGAAGGTTGATCGCCTTGGCATCGTAATCATCAAAGGGTCGCGCTTGTTGTGCTGTTTGCACGACATCATGTGCAGCAAGCTGGAATAGGTAGGTGTATCCAGCGGCAATGCCGTCCTGCACTAGTTCGCCGTCCTGACCGTGAACGGGATTGTTGAGAAACCCGTAATGCGGCTGAACGCGGGAGACGTTGAGGTTGATCTTTTCCGTCAGAAAAACGGTTTCGTTTTTACCAAGTCGCGGCGCGTCCACAGCCTTGTGCCCAATCGTCGACCAGATCATTTTCGTGCGGGGCTTGCCGAGCTCATCAAAGATATTCCCAAATCCCAAATCGCGGTGCGACATCTATTTCTCCTGACTGCGTTTGATTTATGCTAACTGTGAAAATTGGAATTAACCAATGCTTTCAGCTTTGCATTTCCATTTGTTAATCGCATGAAATAATTACATAAAAGCACGGATGGAAATCGAATTCGGCACAGTGTTTTGGATGAATCACGTTTTGATCACGCTGGGGAATTCAGACATTGACCTATGACTGCGCATTAAGCGCATTGCCTCAGACAAGCACCCCAGCTTGTGGGTCAGACACGGTTCCGTTAACCATCAGACCACAGAATTCCAGCGTGAGAAAGTATGAGCATGAGCCTGTTTTCAAGTATCTATGATCGCATTCAATGGAGCTCGGTGAGCGCGCTACAATTGTCCAACGCGCAGCTTGGCGGTCTGCTGGAAGAGGTTCAGGGAAGCCAGATCGCAGCCATCGGCATTCTGCCCGAGCCTGAGGGCGATTTCATTGTCTACCGCATGCAAAGCGCGCTGTTTGCCGACATGCGTGACATGTTGCTTGGGCCGGAACACGCCGAAAACCCAAGCCAGTCAGACCTGCTGTGGGATTTTGGCACCCTATCTGACGGGTCTTTGCTGGGCACGGTCACGGATACGGCCTTTGGCCCGCCGGTCGGGTTCACATGGGTTGATTCCGAGACCGGCGACAGGAT
>CALAIJ010000320.1 GCA_937923365.1 uncultured Sulfitobacter sp. | reverse complement strand
GACACGGCCACCACCGATGAGGACACGCCCGTCACCATCGATGTGCTCGACAATGACACTGATCCTACTGACGATCCGCTGACCATCGTGTCCGCAGAGGTTCCCGCCGATCAGGGTACTGTCGAGATCGTTGGCAACGAGCTGGTGTTCACACCCGCCGATGACTTCAATGGCGAAGCGACAATCACCTATGTGATCGAAGACCCCGACGGGAACATGGATGACGCCGTGGCAACTGTCACCGTCAACCCGGTTAACGACGTGCCTGATGCGGTCGATGATGTTGCCGAGACCGAGGAAGACACACCCGTTGTGATCGACCTCATCGACAACGACAGCGATCCAGATGGTGATCCGCTGACCGTGACCAGCGTCAGCGTGCCGCCAGAGCAAGGCACGATCGAGGACAACGGCGACGGCACGGCAACCTTTACGCCAGCGCCTGACTTTGTCGGCGACGCGACGGTGACCTACACCATCGTGGACGGCAACGGCGGCGAGGACACAGCCGAGCACGTGGTCACGGTCACGCCCATCAATGACGCGCCAACCGCCGTCGATGATGAGGCCGAGACGCCTGAGGACACGCCCGTTACCATCGATCTGGTCGGCAACGACACAGACCCCGACGGCGATGTGCTTGAACTGAAAGAGGCAAGCGTTCCTGCAGAGCAGGGTACGCTGGTCGACAACGGCGACGGCACTGTGACCTTCACACCGGCCCCTGACTTTACCGGTGAAGCCACGATCACTTACGTCATCTGCGACGAAGCGGGTGTCGAGGACACAGGCGAGGCCACAGTGACGGTCACGCCCGTCAACGACCCACCCGTTGCTGTCGATGACGAAGCGATCACGTCTTTGGAAAATCCGGTCACGATCGACCTTGTGGGCAACGATACAGACCCCGATGGCGATGTGCTTGAGCTGAAAGAAGCCTCCGTTCCTGCAGAGCAGGGCACGCTGGTCGACAATGGCGACGGCACGGTCACCTTCACACCCGCAGAAGGGTTCGAGGGTGAAGCCACCATCACCTATGTGATCTGTGACCCAGACGGCGAAGAGGACGAGGGCATTGCCACCGTTCTGGTCAACAACGGCGTCGTCGACGGCACCGATGACGGTGATCTGATCGACACAGACTACACGGGCGATCCCGGTGGCGACGTCATCGACGGGGACGACGCTGTCATTCCCGGTACCGAAGGTGACGACGATGTGGTTGATGCCGGTGACGGCGACGACACGGTCAACGCAGGTCAGGGTTCCGACACTGTAGACGGTGGCGAAGGCGATGATGTCATCGACACCAGCAACGGCGATCTGGCACACGATCAGGGCTACCCCTTCGCAGACTCCGATCCATTCGGGTACGACCCCGATACGGATCCCGAAGACGACCGCGACAGCGTTGACGGCGGCGCCGGTAACGACACCATCACCACAGGTGATGATGCCGACACCATTAACGGCGGCAGCGGCAACGACGTGATCGACGCAGGCATCGACGACGATATCGTTGATGGTGGCGCGGATGACGACCGGATCGTGGGCGGCGAAGGCAACGACCTGATCGAAGGCGGTGACGGCAACGATACGATCTATGCCGGAAACGACCCCGACAGTGCTCTTGATGTGCTTGAACTGACGGACGAAGACACCGGCGGCTTCTCACCTGATCGCAACCCGAACAACGGGCTGGACACGGTCTTTGGTGGTGCGGGTGACGACGTCATCTTTGGTCAGGACGACAACGACGTTCTGAACGGCGGCACTGGCAACGACACGCTGGACGGTGGCATCGACAACGATACGCTGAACGGCGATGAAGGCGAAGACAGCCTGATCGGCGGCCAGGGTGACGACGTCCTGAACGGCGGCACTGGCGACGATACGCTGGACGGCGGCATCGGCGACGACACCATGGACGGTGGCGACGACCGCGACCTGTTCATCAACGTCAATGCCGGTGATGACATCGACGGCGGCGACGGCGGCGATGATTTCGACACGCTGGACCTGACGGGTTCGGTCCCTCCGGGCGGCACCTATGTGATCGACTTCACGACGGATGACCGCGAAGACGGCGTGGTCAACTACTTCGATGCGGACGGAAACGACGCGGGCCAGCTGGTATTCGAGGAAATCGAGAACATCATCCCTTGTTTCACCCCCGGTACGCGCATTGCGACGCCAAAAGGTGAGCGTCGCGTCGAGGAGTTGCAGGTCGGTGACCGGGTCATCACACGTGACAACGGCATTCAGGAAATCCGCTGGGTAGGTGCCCGCGAGATGACAGGTGCCGAGTTGGAGCGTGCGTCCCACCTCAAGCCGGTTCTGATCCGTCAGGGCGCCTTGGGCAACGATCTGCCCGAGCGTGACATGATGGTCAGCCCCAACCACCGCGTTCTGGTGGCCAACGACAAGACAGCGCTTTACTTTGAAGAGCGCGAAGTTCTGGTCGCAGCCAAGCACCTGACCGGTCTGGACGGGGTGGACATCGTGGATGTGTCGGGCACGACCTATATCCACATCATGTTCGACCAGCACGAAGTCATCCTGTCGGATGGTGCATGGACCGAAAGCTTCCAGCCTGGTGATCAAACACTGGCCGGTATCGGGAATGCCCAGCGTCAGGAAATCCTCGAGCTCTTCCCAGAGCTGGCAACGCAGGAAGGCGTCGACAATTACGCCTCTGCCCGCCGGTCCCTGAAGAAGCACGAAGCGAAACTGATCACGAAATAAGCGCGCGTCCCCCGGCAACGGGGGGCCGCCACGGAATATGCAGCTGCCGTTCGGACTTTGGTTCGGGCAGCAGAGGGGCGAAGCAGGAAGCTGCTTCGCCTCTTTTTATTGGCGTCGGGTGATCCCACAGCCGCAAAAAAGGGGGCACAGCTTAAGCGGGAGTATCGCTGCACTATTCGACCTATACTGGAGAACGCACTGTTTCCAAAATATTAGGCAAGATTGTGCTCAAAATGTGTTAATCAACCTTAAGTGTTTTTGCGATTTTCCGCCAGGTATGGCGCTCGATTAATCACAGGACATTCTCATGGCTGATATTTTCGGAACTCCATTAAACGACACCCTTAACGGGACGGAAGAGGACGACCTGCTGATCGGCGGCGCGGGAGATGACGCGCTGCGCGGTGAAGCGGGTAACGACACGATTCTGGGTGATGATGGCAATGATGATCTCTTTGGCGGTGACGGTGACGACATCGTTGTGGGCGGTGCTGGCAACGACATCATCACCGGCAATGCGGGCACTGATACGTTGCAAGGCGGCGAGGGCAGCGACCAGTTCTATGGCCTGACCGTCGGTGATTTTATTGATGGTGGCGAAGGCGGCGAAGACCTTGACCGGATCAATCTGAACGGGCTGGTGCCTCAGGGGGGCAGCTATGTGGTCAACCCCGATCCGAATATGCCGGACAATCCGGAGTTCGGCTCCATCGATATTTTTGATGCCGATGACGCCCTGTTGGGCAGCGTCCGGTTCAAGAACATCGAAAAGATTGACCCGTTCACCAACACGCCGCCCTGTTTCACACCCGGAACAATGATTGCCACGCCCAAAGGTGAGCGGCGGGTCGAGACGCTGAAAGTGGGCGACCGTGTGATTACCCGTGACAACGGCATTCAGGAAATTCTGTGGGTCGGTGACCGGCATCTAACGGGCGCCGAGCTGGCGCAAGCCGCGCATCTGCAACCCGTCCTGATCCGCAAAGGTGCCCTTGGTGCTGACCAGCCAGAGCGTGATATGACCGTGTCCCCAAACCACAGGGTATTGGTGGCCAGCGACAAAACCGCCCTCTATTTCGAAGAGCGCGAAGTGCTGGTTGCGGCCAAGCATCTTGTCGGGTTGGAGGGGGTTGATGTCGTCACCGCGTCAGAGACTACCTACATTCACATCATGTGCGCACAGCACGAAGTGATCCTGTCGGATGGTATCTGGACCGAAAGTTTCCAGCCGGGCGACATGTCTCTTGCAGGGGTCGGCAACGCCCAGCGGCTGGAGATTCTGGAACTCTTCCCCGAACTTGCGACAACAGAAGGGGTGGCGGGTTACACCGCTGCACGCCGGACGCTCAAGAAACACGAGGCGCAGCTTCTGGTCCAGTAGCCGTGTCCGCCTGATTCTCGGTCAGGGGGCAAAAAGCTTCTGCAAAACTCTTTCCATGTTGCATAATTCTTTGGCGATTGAATACAATTCAAGCGTGTGCATCGCTATTGTTTCCGTGATGGAAACGCTGTTGCGGCGGTATTCTGCCACAGCACGCGTGATCGTGCCTACGCCGTGCGAACCTCGATTTTCCCCTAAAAATTGTGTTAAGATTTACTAAATCATGAGTTGAGCAGGCATCCGCTGCGGATCCCTGTACATGTTAAAGGTTTGGGGGCACTTATGGCTGTTATCAACGGCACACCCGGTGCGGATACACTGCAAGGGACACTGGAAGATGATCAGATCACCGCAAGTGGTGGCGATGATCTGGTGTCGGGCGAGGGCGCTGATGATCTGATCGACGGCGGCGCGGGCGACGATGTCCTTTACGGGGACGCCGGTGTTGGCACAGCACCGGGACAAGATGCCTCTCCGATCACATTGTCTTACGCCAACCGCGAGGCGAACACCGGCAACAATGCGCAGGCGGGTGACAGTGTGGTCTACCGCGATGTGGCCCAGTTGGAAGATGGCACGCAGGTCTATGGCCGCTTGGTGCTGGTGGAGGCCTCCGACCCCGATTTGAACATCGACCTGACGGGCGGCACCGGCTTCGAAATCCTGTTGAACAGCCGCGGCGGGTCTGCCGCGTTGGGCGGTGAGACGGCGACCTTCCGGCTGGAGTTCTTTGACCCTGCCACGGGTGAACCGGTCTCGCTCAACTCCACGGGCACGTTCAACGATCTGGACCGCAATAGCCCCGGTGATCAGGAAAGCGTCACCATCAACGCCAGCAACTTCACCGCATTTGGCACCAGTGACGACACCTCGCTGAATGTCACCACAAGTGGCGGTGAGGTTAACGCCGCAGGCACCGAGGCCAACAACCCAAGCGATCAGGATGCATGGTTCTCTGCTCAGTTCGAGAACCGAGAGTTCATCGAATTCACGCTTGAGACGCGCACGACGCAGTCGGGGTTTACCCTGTCGGGTGACCTGATCGACGACGCGGTTGTCACCCCCATCGAGGCGGGCAATGACACGATCCTTGGCGGATTGGGCAATGACACCATTCTGGGTCAGGGCGGCGAGGATGTGATCGACGGCGGCGCCGGATCGGACGAAATGGATGGCGGTGAGGGCAGCGATACACTCACCTCTGGCGGCGGTGATGATCTGGCGATAGGCGGTCAGGCCTCTGACCTGTTCAACTTTTCGGGTGGCGGCAACCACACGATTGTCGGAGGCGAGGACGCAGATGGCTCTGACATTGACGTGCTGGACCTGACGGGGCTGGACCGGAACCTTTATACGCTGACCGAAGGCCCCGAAGCCGAAGCAGGCACCATCGAATTCCGTGATGCGGATGGGAATGTCACAGGCACCACCACCTATTCCGAGATCGAAGAGGTCATCATCTGTTTCACCCCCGGCACGCGCATTGCGACTAAGCGGGGGGAGGTGCTTATCCAGCAGCTCAAGGTTGGGGACGCGGTGCTGACCCGCGACAACGGCCCGCAAGAGCTGCGCTGGATCGGGCGGCGCAACCTGCACCGCGCCGAATTGGCATGCAATACCAACTACTTCCCTGTTTTGATCCGTGCAGGTGCCTTGGGCGACGGAATGCCCCAGCGCGATATGCTGGTCAGCCCCAACCACCGCATGTTGGTCACGTCCGAAGTTGCAGAGATGATGTTCGGCGAACGTGAGGTTCTAGTTGCAGCCAAGCATCTGACAGGGCTCAACGGAGTTGATGTCGCGCCCACAGACAAGGTCAGCTACATCCACATGATGTTCGACAACCACGAAGTTGTACTGGCAGATGGCGTCTGGGCCGAAAGCTTCCAGCCCGGAGATCACGCCATGGCGGGGATCAAAAGCGAGCAGCGCGAAGAAATTCTGGACCTGTTCCCCGAATTGATTGGGGCGCAGGGTGTGACCAACTATCCCGCTGCGCGGCGGTTGTTGCGGGCGCATGAGGCGCATTTGCTGACCTTGGCAAAGAACCGCTAAGGCGCGGGCAACCTTCTTTGCCAAGAGGGCCGTCTTGGACCTTATCGCTTGCGGTTCTTGCGCCAGTCCGCCCAGTCTTCCGGCGTGTCCAGATCAGCGCGTGCATCGCTGTCCGGCAATGTGATAAATGCGACCCTGTCGCCTGCTTTCGCCACAACCTCGCGGCCACCTGTGTCGCCTGTCAGATACGCGAACTCAGGGAACAGAGCCGCTGCGAACACAATCGGGTGGCCTTGTTTGCTATGCCTGTCTGCGCCGCGCCAAACCAATGTATCTGACGTTAAATCAACTGCTTGCAGGACGGTCTTGATGTCATTCCCCGTGAGATCCGGCATATCGGCCAGCATCACCAACGCGGCGGGCGCGTCCTGCGGCAGGGCCGCGATCGCGCTGCGCAGCGTGGCGTTCATCCCCTCTGCGGCATCGGTCACTTCAAGGCAGGTCACATCAAGCCCTTCAAGGGCCGCGTAGCGTGGATGCGGGCGGGGTGGCAGGGCCACGATGACCTCACCAGATGTCACCCGCCGGGCAAGGGCGGCCTGTCTTCGAATCAGGGGGGTGCCGTCAACGTCCTCCAGCAGTTTGTCCGCGCCGCGCATGCGCGTGCTGCTGCCTGCGGCCAGAAGGAGGATGGGCAGCGTGGCAGCCACGGGCTAGCCGCGCATCCGCGCGCCATCTGCGTCAAAAAGGGGCGCAGTGATCAGCGTGGCAGGGCGCATCTGGCCCAGAATCTCGATCTCAACACTTAGGCCATCGGTGGCGCGTTCGGTGGGCACAAACCCCTGTGCTACGGATTTACCCGCATAATGCGAATAGCCGCCCGATGTGCAGAAACCCACGACCGCGCCATCCAGCCAGATGGGTTCGTAGCCTTGTACGTCTGCGTCATCGGCATCCACGTCGAAAGCGACCAGCTTGCGGTCGGCACCTTTGGCTTTCTCGGCTTCTGCTGCTGCGCGACCGATGAAATCGGTGTTCTTTTTCCACGAGATAAAGCGATCAAGCCCCGTTTCCGCGGCGGTGTAGTCGGGGCCGAACTCAAGCAGCCAGCCGCCAAAGAACTTGTCCAGCCGCAGGGACATCATGGCGCGCATGCCAAAAGGGACCATGCCGTGGGGCTGACCTGCCGCCCAAAGCGTGTGCCACAACTGGCGTTGTGCCATGGGGTCGCAGTAGATTTCATAGCCCAGATCACCGGTAAAGCTGACGCGCTGCACAAGGCAATCGGTCATGCCCACGACCATGGGGCGCACGTCCAGAAAGTTAAAATCATCGATGTTCTGCAAGGTGCATGCGGCCAGCACATCGCGGGCGCGGGGGCCTGCAATCTGGAAGCCTGTGCGCTTGTCCGAGACATTCTCGATTGTCATGCCGTCCATCAGGTTTTGCTGAAACCAGCGCCAGTGAAAGGCCTGCGAGCCGTAGGATGCGGTCAGTTGGAAACGCTCTGGGTCCAGACAAGAGATGGTAAAGTCCCCGATCAGCCGGCCTTTGGGGCTGAGCATTGGGGTCAGGGACAGGCGGCCTTGTTGCGGCACACGGCCTGCCATGATGCGGTCCAGCCAATCGCGCGCCTTGGGGCCAGTGACCAGATACTTGCCAAAGTTCTGCACTTCGTTGATGCCCACGGCCTCGCGCACAGCGCGCACTTCGCGGCCCGTTGCCTCAAACGCGTCGGAGCGGCGGAAGGACGGGGTCTCGAACGTTGGCGCGTCACCTGTGGCAAAGTAATTCGGCACCTCAAGCCCGTATTGCTGGCCCCAGACTGCGCCCATGTCGCTGAAAATATCATACATCGGCGTGGTGCGGTTGGGGCGCGCGGCGGGCAGTTCCTCGTTCGGGTAGGCGACGCTGAACCGCTTTTGATAGTTCTCGATCACCTTGGGCAGGGTGTAGCCCGGGGTGATCCAGTCGCCAAAGCGCGCCACGTCCATGGCCATCACGTCGCGCTCGGGCTCGCCCTCGACCATCCATTGGGCAAGGGTCAGGCCCACGCCGCCCCCTTGGGAAAAGCCCGCCATCACGCCGCAGGCCGACCAGTAGTTGCGCATGCCCGGCACCGGGCCCACCAGCGGGTTGCCATCGGGGGCAAAGGTGAAGGGGCCGTGGATGACGTTTTTGATGCCTGCGCGTTCCAGATCGGGAAAGCGTTTGTAGGCAAATGCGATGCTGTCCTCGATCTTGTCGAAATCATCGGCCAGGAGTTCCTGACCAAAGTCGTATGACGTGCCGCCCACAGCCCAGGGACGGCAGGTTTGCTCGTAAAAGCCGATGCACAAGCCGTTGCGTTCCTGGCGCAGATAACTCTCGCCGGCGGGGTCCATCACATGGGGATGTTCGCGCCCTTCCTGCATCATCTC
>CALAIJ010000319.1 GCA_937923365.1 uncultured Sulfitobacter sp. | reverse complement strand
CGCGCGGATGGTAATCTCAGACATAGCGTTTCCTCAATGTGGGTCGGTGGGTGGGGTGTCGCGCAAATGCGCGCACGTCACGCGCCGTATTCTGTGTAAATGTCGCGCCACGGCCGGCTTTCATAGGCGACCCGCTTGATGTTGATCAGGTGAAGGGCGGTGACGTTGTCGGATGTGATTGATCCCGACCACGTGCCTGTGCCCAGCATGAATGATGGCTCCAGATCGGTAGAATACCCCATGCCGCCCATGATTGCAGGCGTGTTGACCAGCACCCGCCCTGTGGGGATCGTAGCAAACTTGGCGACAATTTCGGGGTCTTCGCAGTGCAGAACCGATGAATGGCCCCAGCCTTCGAACCGCGCAATGCCTTGCGACAATTCCAGACCGTGCTCCGAATTCTTGGCCTCGTAAAACGCCAGAACCGGATTGAGCTTTTCTGCCGACAGAGGGCGGTGCCACCCGATCTCGGTTTCTTCTGACACCAGACAGCGGGTGCGCGGCGGGATCGAAAACCCTGCCGCATCGGCCAGTGCCTGCGGAGATTGGCCGACACGCTCAGGATTCATCGCTTGCTTGCCGGTAAAGATCACCTTTGCCAGACGATCCGCCTCGGCAGGGGTGCAAAAGTACGCGCCCTTCAGCTTCATCTCATGCCGCAGGTCGCGGGCCACTTCTGGATCAGCAATGACCGCCTGTTCGGATACGCAGGCCGTGCCGTAGTCAAAGCACTTGGAGGTGACGATCATCTCCGCCACTTCGGCGATGTCCTGCTTCTTGGATTTGTGCACATAGCACGGCACGTTGCCCGCCCCGACAGCGAGCGTCGGCTTGCCGCTGGAATACGCAGCCTTGACCATCGCAGGACCGCCCGTGGCCATCACGACAGAGGTCCGCCTGTGGCGCATCAACTCGGCTGTGCCCTGAATGGTGACTTGGTCCATGCACTGGATCAGGCCTTTGGGCGCGCCCATCTGTTCGGCCACGTCGGCCATGATGCGTGTTGTTTCCATGCCAGCCCTTACCCCGCGCGGGTGCGGCGCCAACACGATGGCATTGCCAGCTTTCACCGCAGACAGGACCTTGAAGATGATGGTGGACGTCGGGTTGGTCACCGGGATCAACGCAGCGACAACACCCATGGGTTCACCGAAGGCCGCGATCTTGGTCGCGTCGTCGCGCCACAGCATGCCCAGCGTGGTGATGTCGCGCAGATAGTCTGCAACGGACAGTGAGTTGAACAGGTTCTTGACCCGCTTGTCGGGGACATTGCCATAGCCGGTCTCATCCACGGCGATCTGGCCCAGACGTTCGGCCTCAGGTTCAATCGCGCGGGCCATGGCGTCAACGATGGCATCCACATGTGCAGGATCCGTGCCCAGAAATTTCTGGTAGGCGGCAAAGGCGCTTTCCGCCATGCGGCGGGCGGCGGCGATGGATTTCAGATCTGCGTCCATTTAGCGGCCCCCAGCCGTCAGCGCATCAAAGGTGCGCCGTGCATCATCAAGGTTGTTTGCGGTGATCCCGACGCTTTGCAACCGCCGGCCAGAGGCGGCAACATCCGCGTCAAGAATGGCACCAACGGTTGCCATCAGTGCCCGCGTCTGCGGTACTTCAACATTCGTCAGTTCAGCGGCAGAGGCCAAGGGCACAAGCGACCCGATCACCCCATCACGTAGCATCGCCCGCGCCGTCTCACGGTCTGGCACAGGGCGCGCACCTTCGCCGCGCTCTGCGCCTGCAAAGCTGGCGATCCACGCATCGGTTTCTGGCAGACCGCGCACACCAAAGGCTTGGGCGACGGCACGCCGCTCGGCGGCAAGGGCTTTGATCAGGCGCCGTTGATCCGGACCAATGAGGGCCGCAAATGTCTGGTTCTCCGGCAAGGGCTGTCCACCCATCGGTACAGCCACACCACCTGCGGCAAGTCCGGCCCCACCCATGACAAGCGCAGGGATTTCAACAGCCGCCGAGAGATCACCAAACCCCGACGCGAGCACAGATTCAGTGCTGACAATATTTGTCAGGATAGGCTTGAGGCTTTCGATTGCTGCAGTGCGTCCCCGCGGCAAGGTTGCGGCGGCCATCTGTGCCACCTGCGACAGATGCAACGTGGCACCTTCGGCCGCATACCAGTACGGCAAGCCCTGCACTTCGACCAAGGTAACGTCAGCCGTGCAACCACCCAGACGCAGCATCCATGCCGCTTCGACTGCACCAAGCGAACGACCGGGGGCAAGCACCAGAACTTGGCCGTCAGCCAGATGATCGGCAAGGACCATCGCATAGGTACGCTGCTTGTGGATAGGACCAGTAAGGAAGATCACCTCGGCCCCTTGCACCGCCGCGTCCAGTTCAGCGGTCAGCCCGATGGAGGCATCCCCCCGATCCACCTGATAGCTGCCGATAGGTCCGGCACCGCGCAGGGCCACGCCGGAAGAGGCACGCATCAGCTCCAGCTCGTGCCCGTAGGCAGAAAAGAGCGTCACCGCGCAGCCCGCCGCCAGCGACAACGCCGCCAGCAGGCGTGCGTCGGCACCGCCCCCCAACACCGCCACACGGGAGAGTGCGGCAGGCGCAGGCAGGCTATCGGAACGGCCACGCGACGCTGCGCGTGCGAAATCCTCAAAATCGGCGGGCATGCTGTGTCCTTAGATTAGGCTGCGGAACCAGCGCCGAGGCTGTCGATGATCGCGGCAAGCTCATCATGGGGGCGCGCGATGACGTGGACGCTGACAACTTCGCCAACTTTGTTGGCCGCAGTAGCGCCTGCATCGGTAGCTGCTTTGACCGCGCCGACTTCGCCGCGCACAAGGGTTGTGACCAACCCGCCGCCCGCTTTGGTCTGGCCGACAATGTTGACGCTGGCCGCTTTGACCATGGCGTCCGCCGCCTCGATTGCGCCCACAAGGCCGCGTGTTTCGATCATGCCAAGGGCCGTCTGACCCGCTGCTGGATTTGCCATTTTGTAGTTCCTTCTTTGGTGTTCAGTAAATTCAGATATGGACCGGTGTTAGGCCCGTTGTTCAAGTATCGACCGAGACGCGATCAACGATTGCGATGATGGCCATGTCGACGGGGGCAGAGGACAACCCTTGAGCCATCCGCGCAGCCGACCCTTGGGTCAGCAAGACGCCGTCACCCACACCCGCGCCACAAGTATCGGCAGCAACGCAGGATTTGGTCAGCACCTTGCCAGCGGCGTCGATCACGTCGACGACCATCAGCTTGAGACCTGTAAGCCGGTCCGCCTTTGCGGTGGCGGTAAGCGTCCCTTTGACGAGGCCAATCTGCATGTCAGAGCGACCTCATGTAGCGGTCGGTTTCCACTTGGGTGACCTGCTGGCCAAAGAACTCAAGCTCGCGCTCTGCCATCTGGCAGTATTGCTCCCACATGAGGTCGCCCAACACGTCCTTGAGCCAGTCCGAACCCCGCGCCCGCGCGATGGCGTCGGCAAGGTCGGTGGGCACGGGTTCACCGTGGAATTCTTCGTAGGCATTGCCCATTGTGGGCTCGGTAGGCTCAAGACCCTGCTCGATCCCGTCGAGGCCTGCCGCGATGTCGCTGGCCATCAACAGATAGGGATTGGCATCCGCACCTGCATCCCGCTTTTCAACGCGCACGGCGGTGTCGGAACCCTGAATGATCCGCAGGGCAACGGTGCGGTTGTCATACCCCCACGCCGTGTTGACCGGACAAAACGTATAAGGCTGGCGGCGGCGGAATCCATTGACCGTGTAGGCACCACAGAGTGCCGCCTCGGCCATGCGTTTTTGCAGGCCAGCGGTAAAGTTCTTGCCCAGCGCGTTCAGCTTTCCATTGTCGGCAAAGACGTTCTTGCCGTCTTTCCAAAGGGAATAATGCGTGTGGAAGCCACTGCCGGATTGCTCAAAGAACGGCTTGGGCATGAAGGTCGCCAGATAGTCTTGGCTGATGCCCAACTGGCGCACCAGCGACTTGAACAGAATGACGTTGTCGGCGGACTTCATTGCCTCGTCGTAGCGGATGTTCACTTCGACCTGACCGGGCGCGTACTCGGGGTTGGATTGTTCGATCGGGATGCCGCATTCGTTGATCTGCTGTCGAATTGGGCCGACGATATGCTCCATCCGTGCGGCGCGGCCAAGGCCGTAGACCTGAATGCTGCTGTCGCGGGGCTGGCCCGTTTCGGGATCCAGCAGGTAGAACTCCAACTCGGCACCGACCTGAATTTCGTAGCCCATATCCTTGGCACGGTCCAACTGACGCTTGAGCACCTGACGTGGGTCGATAGGCACAGGTTTGTGATCGCCCCCTTCGGCATACCCCATGCACACAGCGACACCCGGTTCCCACGGCACGGCCTTGGGTTGGGTCAGCGGGAACATGTGCATATCAGGATAACCGTTGCCAAAATTGACATAAGGCGTGTCCCAGACATCGCAGGTCATATCGATGGCAAACAAAGCAACCGAAAGCGCGTTGCCTTCCTTGCAGATCGTTTCCCAATGCGAGGCTGGAATGCGCTTGCCACGCATGATGCCGCACATATCGCCGACGCCCAGTATTACCGTATGAGTGCCTTCCGGCAGGCTGAAATCAGTAGTCATCTCGTCCCTCTCCCTGTCAGAGAATCTGATTGTTTTTCTGTGTATTCTGTATACAGTATCCACGAATGCAGTCATTCGGCAAGGAAAATTATCGTTATGGCGCGAAATACATGTGTGGTTGTGGGGGCCGGGATCGCAGGCGTGATGACCGCCCTGCATATGCAGCGGCGGGGTGAACAGGTCACGCTGATTGATCGTTGGGAACCAGGGCATGCGCGTGCGGCGTCCTCTGACCATAACCGCGTGATCCGCGCTATCTCGGGGCGCGACGAATTCTATACCCGCTGGGTGCGCCAGTCGCGCGACATGTGGCTGGAGATGCAGGCCGAATCGGGTCAAAACCTGATGTACGAATGCGGCGCGCTGATTCTGGCCACCGAAGGGCACTGCCACTGGGAGGACGCCACCTCGGAGACGTTCGATAAGGTCGGCGTGCCCTATTACAAGTTCACCCCTGAAGAGGTCCACGCCCGCTTTCCCCAGTTCAAGGTGGACGATATCAAATACGCCCTGTTCGAACCGGAGGCCGGCCTGCTGATGGCCCACCGCTGTGTGATTACCGCGCTGGACCTGTTCAAACGCGCAGGCGGCGTGCTGAAGCGCGGCACTGTCACCACCGACGCCCGTGAACGCCCCATGCTGGATGGCAAACCCCTTCAGGCGGACGTGATCGTGATCGCCCCCGGCGCTTGGATGGCAGAGATGTTCCCCCGCACGATCAAGCCGATCTCGGCGATCATGGGGATCAACGTGCTCTATACCTCGACCCCTGACGGGTCTGACGCCTTTGATATGGCGAACATGCCTTGCTGGATCGACCATGGTCAGGGCAGCTTTGGCATCCCCTCGTCAGAAGGCTCTGGCGTGAAGGCGGCTGTTGTCATTCCCAACACCCCCATCGATATCAACAATGACGAACGCCTGATCGAAAAGGCATCGCTGGCCAAGACGCGCCAATACATCCGTCATCGCCTGCCGGGGCTGGAAGGCCAACGCGTGGTGGACAGTAAATTCAATCAGGTCATCCTGACGCCTGACACGCACTTCATTGTTGACTGGCACCCCGAGCATGAGAACGTCCTGCTGGCAGGGGGCTGTTCTGGGCACCTGTTCAAACACGGACCGGTGTTCGGAGATTTCGCGGCGGGTGTCGCACTGGGCGAATACGGCACGGCGGACCGGTTCAAGATCGCGGGCCGCAAGAAACTGTCGCCTAAGGAAAGCCCTTCGGGGCGGTAGAAGCGCTCTGCGCGGAATCAAGGCTGCGTAGCAAGCCACCGCGCAGGGCCAGCCCCTCCCACGGGCTGGCGCTTTGGTTGGGCTGGGTGCTTCGCGCATTTCTGTGGAATGTGCTTGGCTACCATAAAGTACACCATAACTTCTGTTGGAAGACGGCACCCAAGGGGCTGGCCCTGCGCGGCGCGCGGTCCACTCTAGATCAGCGTCACGCCTGCCTGCACCAACTCGAAACTGGTGATCTCGAATTCGTACATGTCTGAACGATCCGGCTTTTCCGCCCGTGCGATCAGCTTGCCTTCAGGGTTATTGAAAATCGCATGAACGGTGTGCAGCGCGCGGTAGCAATGGTCGCCATCGGGATAATTGAAACGGATCATTGGGGCCCTCCTGTTGATGGCTCAACCTAGCACCCGCTGTTGACAGTTTCCGTCAGGACGCGCCCCATGCAGCGCGGAAAAAATCGCCCGCCTGTTTGGCAAACAAATCACCCGAGACATCGCTGGCGTCCAGCTCGGCTACTGCCTTGTCGGTCATATCTTCGGGCAGAACCTTGCCTCGACTGCGCCGCAGGAAGGTAGAGACATAGTCCGGCGCATATTCCGGATGGAACTGCACGGACATCGCGGGGAAATCATAGGCAAGGGCGGCGACGGGGCAATAGTCTGCACTGCCGATCACTTGCGCGCCGGGCGGCACCTGCGTGACCTGATCCTGATGCCAGACGTGGCCAGTTGCGGTTTGCCCGTCGATGTCGAAAGCGCGCACGCCGACCTCCGGCGGGCCGACCTTTTCGGCTTTGCCGCCAAAAACCTCAGCCATCAACTGGTGTCCAAAACAGACGCCAAACAACGGCTTGCCCGCCGCTTTGGCCGCAACCAAGAAGTCCTTGAGCGGCTGCATCCAAGGGGTTTGGTCGTACACACCCTTGTCAGAGCCGGACAGGATATAGCCGTCAAAATCTGCGGGCGCGGGCAAGGGGTCCCCCTCGACCACATCAATCACTGTGAACTCAGTCTCCGGCAGACCGCGCACGGCCCAAGCGGCAAGAACCTCGCCGAACTTGGCCTGATCGCTTTGGTACTCCGGCAACCAGACGCACAGATCGAGGACAGCGACCCTCACCAGTCGTAGGGGCGGTCTATGCCCGCCATTTTGACGCCTGTGAAGGCGGAGGCTTGCAGGCTTAGCGCGCGCAGGTCCTCGACCTCAAGGTTGTGGACTGACGACTTGCCGCAAGCCTTGGCAAGTGCTGTGATCTCCATTGTCATGGCCGTCAGATAGCGGGCTACCCGTTCGGCACCGGCGGTGGGGTCCATGCGCTTTTCCAGCTCGGGATCCTGGGTGGCGATCCCGACAGGGCAGCGGCCTGTATGACAGTGGTGACATGCGCCGGGTGACGTGCCGAGGGCTGTGTAGTCATCAATGTAGCGCGGCGAATTGCAGCCCATAGCGATCATCGACGCATTGCCGATCATCACCGCATCTGCACCCAGCGCGATGCATTTGGCCGCATCGACGCCGGACCGGATGCCGCCCGCTGCAACAAGGCTTACTTTGCCCGTCATCCCGCATTCATCCAGCGCTTCTCGCGCGGCACGAATGGCGGACATGGTGGGGATGCCCGTGTGGTTCAGCAACAATTCAGGTGAGGCCCCTGTCCCACCTTCGGCCCCATCAACGACAACCACGTCAGCGCCGGCCTTGGCAGCAACCGCTACGTCAAAGCGCGGACGTGTCGCGCCCATCTTGATAAAGATCGGGACCTGATAGTTGGTTGCGATCCGCAGTTCTTCGATCTTGACGCTCAGATCATCGGCGCCCAGAAAATCAGGGTGACGGATTGTAGAACGCTGGTCGACCCCTTCGGGCAAGGTCCGCATTTTGGACACACGGGGAGAGACTTTCATCCCCAGCAACAAGCCACCCGTACCGGGTTTTGCGCCTTGCCCTACAACGATCTCCAGCGCGTCTGCCCGGCGCAGGTGATCGAGGTCAACGCCGTAGCGCGCAGGGCTCATCTGATAGAGGAGACGCGAAGACGCAGCGCGCTCTTCCTCCAGCATGCCACCTTCGCCTGTGCAGGTCATGGTGCCAACCTTGGACGCACCATGGCCCAGCGATGCCTTGGCCGACGCGGACAGCGCGCCAAAGGACATGGAGGCGATGTAGATCGGGATATCCAGCTCCAGCGGCTTTTCCACCAGCCCGCGACCGCCACCCAGAATGGTCTTGGTCTCACACTTCTCGCGGTACCCTTCAAGCGGCAGGCGCGTCATCGTGGCGGGCACAAAGGTCAAGTCGTCGAAGGTCGGCAACTGCTTGTTGAAAGTGTTGTAGCCGCGCACCTGATAGCGGCCAAGCTGTGCAAGCGCGTGCACTTCGGAGATCGCCTCGGGTGTCCAGCGGGTTGAGCCAC
>CALAIJ010000318.1 GCA_937923365.1 uncultured Sulfitobacter sp. | reverse complement strand
CCAGAAAAAGGGAGGGCTTGCGCGCCGCGTGCAGGCAGGGTTTTCTAGAGCAATGGATATTTTGAACATGAGCGCCTTGGCGCAATCGGAGGCGCTGGAGAAGGGCGCGTTGACCTCGGTCGCCTTGATGGAAGCCACGCTAGCACGGATCGACGCCGTCAATGGCAGGGTCAATGCGATCGTCAGCCTGCGCCCGCGTGATGATCTGATGGCCGAGGCCGCACAGGCCGATGCCGCGCCGCGCAGGGGCTGGCTGCATGGTATGCCCATGGCCATCAAGGATCTGGCCAATGCCAAGGGTATTCTGACCAGCAAGGGCTCTCCGCTGTTCAAGGATGATATTGCACAGGCCGATGACGAAATGGTGCGCCGCCTGCGCGCTGCTGGGGCCTTGATCATCGGCAAGACCAATACCCCCGAGTTCGGCTTGGGCAGTCATACGTTCAATCCCGTGCACGGGGCCACAACCAACCCGTATGACGCCTCCAAATCAGCGGGCGGATCATCTGGTGGGGCGGCTGCGGCGCTGGCCACGGGCATGCTGAGCGTTGCCGACGGTTCCGACATGATGGGCTCGCTGCGCAATCCTGCAGGATGGAACAACGTCTACGGCATGCGGCCCACATGGGGGGCGGTGCCGTCCGAGCCCGAGCGCGAGATGTTCTTGCAGCACCTTGCTACCTCCGGCCCCATGGCGCGAAACCCGCATGATCTGGCAGCGCTGCTGGATACGATGACAGGGCGCGACCCGCGTGAACCTATGGGCTATGAGGCCGAAAAGTGTCTGCCGCAGATCGGCCAGACGCTGGCGCGCCAACGCATCACATGGCTTGGCGACTGGGGGGGGACGCTGCCCTTTGAGGACGGCATTCTGGCGCTGTCCGAAGCGGCCCTTGGGCAGATGGATAGGCTTGGCCATCAAGTAGCCCCCATGGGTGCGCCCTTTGACGGGGACCTGATCTGGGACAGCTGGATCACCCTGCGATCCTATGCCGTCGGGATGGGCCTGCTGAAGGACTATGAAGTGGCCGAGCGGCGCGCGCTGCTCAAACCTGCCGCCATCTGGGAGGTCGAGCGTGGCATGGCGATGAGCGGGATCGAGGTGCACAATGCCAGCCAGATCCGGTCAGAGTGGTTCCGCACCGCGGCCAACCTGTTCGAAGAGACAGACGTGCTGGTTCTGCCCTCTGCACAGGTCTGGCCCTTTGATGTGACGAAAGAACACCCCACGCAAATTGCGGGAACGGCGATGGACACCTATCACCGCTGGATGCAAGTGGTTGTTCCCGCAGGGCTTTTGGGGTTGCCCGTGGTCAATGTGCCCATCGGGTTTGGCGACAACGGCTTGCCGGCAGGCGTGCAATTGATTGGTCCGCGCGGATCTGATGCCCGTTTGCTGCAACTGGCTGCTGAATGGCACGCGGCCACGGACTGGCCTGCTGCACGGCCCCCTGCCGTTTAAGCCAAAGGGGCTTCGCGGCCCTGATCAACCAGCCGTTGGCGCAAATCCGGTGCGGCCGGATGGTCCAGCTCCATCGCAAAGACATGCGCGTGGGTCAGGTAGAAGGCGGCGGCATCCGCATCAGGGGATGCATCAGCGGCCGCAGTATAAAGCGTGACCAGCGCGTGCAGATCGCCCGCGTCATGGGCCGCCAGCAGCTGCCTGTCCAGATCGTTCACTCGGCGGCATGGGGTGACGCGCGCCCTGCCTCGACCTGTGTGGCGACCCAGCGGTGGAACAGATGGGTCGGCCCGTCCATCGCCGGAGAGAAGCGCCCGCCGTCAAAGGTCACGGCATGGCGGCCACGCTGCATGCCTTCGACGACAAAGACGTCCTCTTTGAATACCTCTTTCCACTGCGCGGTGTTGCGCGCGCGCAGGTCCGTGTCGGTATCCGGCTGGGCGTAGTAAAGGTGGATATGCTCCACCGTGCGTTCGGGACCATGCGGGGTCAGTACAATCGCAAAGGTATGATCGCGGTGCACGCCCAGCAGCACGTTGGGAAAGACGGTGATGTATTCCGCGGCCGTGTCCCACTTGTTGCTGATGGCATCGAAATCGGGGAAGGTCTTGCCGTCTTCGCCCGTTAGTTGGCGGTAGACCAGCGTGCCTTGGCCCGAGTATTTGCCGTCTTCTTCGATATGGTAATGGTCTTCCAGTCGTGAGTAGCTGTTGAGGCCGGGATGCACCCAAGGCAAATGGTAGCTTTCGCAGTAATTCTCGACGGCGAGCTTCCAGTTGCAGTTCACTTCCAGCGTGAAGCGGCTGTCCGCGCCGCCGTGATGCAGGGGTTTATCGAATTCGGCCCAGCGGGCCAGCAAATCGGCGTGCACGTCTTCAAACGGCGCGGCGGTGCCGGAGATGTTCACATAGATGACGTCCATCCAGATGTGGCTGCGGATTTCCACCAACCCCAGCAACGCGCGGTCGATGCCTTCGTGGGTGTTCTGGCCGGGGCCGCCCACGTGGGGCGTGCTGATCAGGCGTCCGTCCGTGGCGTAGCACCAGCTGTGATAGGGGCAGCGGATGGCCCCTTCGATCTTGCGCGGTTCCTCCACAAGGATCATGCCGCGGTGGCGGCAGGTGTTCTGGAAAACACGCACGTCGCCTGATTTGTCGCGGACAAGCAGCAGGGGCATGCCGAGGAATGTGATCGGAACAGCATCGCCTATGTCGGGCAGGTCGGCAGCCACCGCAAGGCCTGCCCATTGATCAAACAGCACGCTTTGTTTTTCTTCGTCAAAGGTGCGCGGGTCAGTGTAATGCGCGTTTGGCAGCCCGTTTGCCTGGGCGATAGGGCGCGCGACGGTGCTGAGGTCCGTGGGGGTCTTGGCCATTGTGCTCTCCTGATCTGGCGTCAGCTTACCAAGATCGGAGTCCTCAAACGCTGCCGCAAACGACCCGACTTTGCCAGCGGCGACATGGCGGAGATCTGCTAGCTAAAGGGCTTTTCGGGTTGCAGGTGACGGCGGTGGAACGGGGGCAGTGCCTCTTCGTTGCAAAACCCGGTGGTGCGGGCAGCAGCGAGGGCGTGAACCGCCCGCTTGCCAAGAAACTCGTACACCAGCCGCGTGGCGCGCAGGCCGCCTGCAGTTTCGGGCACCGTGCGCGTCACGTAGCCCGCCCAGAAGTTGTTCTCGAACGACGCGGTGCGGTTAAGGTAGTTGAACGAACTGGTCATTGCATTGTTGCGCGATACGATCAGGGCGATGCCGTCCTCTTGCTGCATCACGATGCCGCGAAATTCACGGGCTGCACTGTCGGTGGGCAGGTATTGGATGCGCATCGCTTCCTTGGCCTCGAACCCGCGCAGATAGGTGTTCACCCCTTCGCGGCGTACATGGACCAGCCCGACCACGAAGACATCGTTGTTCACGAAACTGCGCCGTGAAAAGCGGTAAAAGCCGTCGGGGAAAATCTCAGTAGAGACGTTGCGGGCCGCAGAGCCCACGTAGTTGCGCAGGAACGGATTGGCGATCGGGTCCTGTCCACTGCCGATCAGATCGACCGGTTCCAGCAACACCCGCGCGTCCACTTTGAAAAAGCCGCAGATGCGGGCAAGGACGTCCGGGCGCGGAAAGCTCTCACCCGCGAGGTAGCGGTTGAACTGGGTCCGGTTGATCCCAAGCTGGCGCGACAGATCCGAGATTGAAGCATAATCAGCGGAGAGTTTGCGCAGGTTGGCGCCAAACATTGCACGTAACTGTGCCGGAGATTGCGTGAGTGTCGTCATTTTCCCTCATAGGGTGCCTAATTTTATGGGTTCCGCCAACAGGGAACACGAAGCCACATACGAAACATGCTGATTTGACGCGAATTAGCATCAGGTGCGGCGCTAATCCGCAACAGCACCCTAGGGAGATAGACACAAAATGCAAGAAAGAACGCTAAAATAGCGGTGTCAAACAGACCTCCCGCCTTGGTAGCAAAGAGGGATATTCGGTAGATGGATGTTTGAGATGCTTGGTGTAGTTCTTTGGAGTGACCCGTCAGACGGCAAAGCCGTATTCTGGTGCGAGGATCAAGGTGATCTGGCCTACTACGACGGCATATCAGACGGTGTGCACGTGGACGCCATGTTTGAGGCGGGTGACATGGTGCAATTCCAGGTCACCACCCATCAGCGTGTCCGAAAGGCGCATGATGCGCACCTTGTGCAAGAGCAGGGCTATGCGGGCCTGCCCGAGACCCTGCGCCAAAGCACCGCCCCTGCGCCGGAATCCCCGCAAAGTGCGGAGATCATCCCGTTTGCATTGAACGAGGCCCCTAGAATCGCGCCGCGCAAGCAGGCGCGCAAGGCGTAACGCCTATTCGCCGCGCGACAAGGCGGCGACACCTGTCCGGGCAACCTCTGCCAGACCCAAGGGGCGCATCAGATCGGCAAAAGCGTCGATCTTTTCAGGTGCACCGGTGATTTCGAACACAAAGCTTTCCAGTGTGCTGTCGACCACATTGGCGCGGAAGATATCGGCCAGACGCAGGGCCTCCACACGGTGCTCGCCTTTGCCGACGACCTTGAACATGGCCAGCTCCCGCTCAACACTCGCGCCTTCGACGGTCAGATCGTGCACGTCATGCACACTGACGAT
>CALAIJ010000317.1 GCA_937923365.1 uncultured Sulfitobacter sp. | reverse complement strand
CAAACTTCCTTGATGTGGGCGGTGGTGCGACCAAGGAAAAGGTCACCGAAGCGTTCAAGATCATCACCTCTGATCCGCAGGTCAAAGGCATCCTTGTGAACATCTTTGGCGGCATCATGCGCTGCGACGTGATTGCCGAAGGCGTGGTCGAGGCGGTCAAGGAAGTGGGCCTCAAGGTGCCGCTGGTCGTGCGCCTTGAAGGCACCAAGGTCGAAGAAGGCAAGGCCATCATCAACAACTCCGACGTGGATGTGATCGCCGCGGATGACCTCAAAGACGGGGCCGAGAAGATCGTGAAAGCCGTAAAGGGGTGATCCTCCTGCCCGTCCTCCAGCGAGGGAGATTGCACCCATGAAAGCCGCATTTCTCAGCCTGTCTTTGCTGATCGCTGCCCCTGCTTTTGCGGACAGTCAGGCCATCCCCAAGGGGGCGACCCTGACGGCTGCTCAGGCAGGGCACGCCTATGCGGCGGCCTGTCATACGGGGCAGCCCGCGTTGATGAAATCAAAGGTTTCTCTTTGGGAAGATGCCTTTGGCTTTGTCCCTGCGACGGATGCAGATCATGAGATCGCGTTTGCCTCCGCTGACGGAGGGATCGCGGTTGTGGCCGACTATGGCGCGCTGAAAGCGATGTGCAAAATGACGGTTTCTTCCGAAATCGCGGGCGATGGCGCGGATCTGTACGACAGTCTTGAGGCGCATTTTGCCGAACGCTGGTGGCGCGACAGTCCGGTCGTGGCAGACTATACCGATGGCGGCCTTGTCTGGACCTACACGCGGCAGGACGTGGCCCATAGCATCACCTATGTGGAAACTGACGCGGGTTTCATTGTCACCCATCTGGCCGAGCGGGAGTAAAGCAGCCTTATGCCCTGCACCCCCTCTTTTACCTCACGCGACCTGCGCCCCACAAGGACGGTGGCTGCCGCACGGCATATGGCACAGTCTACCAACGCGGGAAAAGCCGATGACTAGACGCGCCACTGCCGCTTCTCTGACCGTCCTTTGGCTGGCCGCATTCGCAGGACCCGTCGCAGCGCAGGACGTGCGCGCAGTGCTCTATGGCAAGGGCGGCGCCGTGGTCAGCGGCATAAGCTATTGCTATGCGGTGATGTCAGGGCGCGAAGGGCTGGACAGTGCGGCACGCAAACGCGGGCTTGTGACGCCAACAGATGCCTCCGGCAGGGTCTATCCCACCGAAAAGCCGCGCCCCAAGCGCCGCACATGGATCCGCACCTATTCCGGCCCTCAGGCGGGCACTGCGGTCAAACCGGAACCCTCCGACCTGTCCTTGATCGTGCGCTACCGCGAAACCAAATGCGAGGTTGAAGTCTGGGGCGTACCCCACGCCTACGGCCCCCAGATCGTGCCCGTCACCACGCAGGTCTTTGCCAAGCTCAGCCGCAAGCTAACGCTTGAGATACCGTTCCGCAAAGTGCTGGTGGCGGGCAAAGGTCCGTCATGGCACGGCGGCCTGTACTTCACGGACCCCAAGTTTTCCGGCGGCGTCAGCTATGACGTCTGGCGCAAGGGCTTTGGCGTCTGGGGCGTTGACCTGACCCGCAGCGATATCCTCAAGAAGAAGTACGGCGGATGAACGGCATGCAGGCCCATATCCTTTGCGCCGCAGCGCTTTGCACAGCAGGTGCCGCTGCCGCCGCCCAAGATGCGCAGGCCGCAGGCCGCGCCTTTGCGGACCATTGCTTCAGCCCCTATCTGACAGCGGAAAGAGCCCGCGAGGCTTTCGCCGGCACACACGCCCGCGTCGAATTCTATGACCTGCGCCCCTTCTCTTCTGCCGCACCTTCGCCCGTGACAGGCCGCGCGGCGACCAAGGGCACAGACAGACGCTGCGAAGTGGCCTTTGATGGCGCTTATCCTGACGCAGCGGCCGGTTGGGTCACACAAGGGCTGACCGAGGAGGGGCTGACCGACCGCGCCGCAGAGGTGCCTGCGGGGTTCCCGACGCAGCCCGGTGCCGCTTTGATTGCCGCCGCCCAGCTGAACCCGAACCGCATCGCGGTGGTTCAGGCAGGTGTGCGCCCCGGTCCCAACGGGGATGAAACCTACCTGAGCGTGGAACGCCTTGACCCTTTGGATGGCAGCGAATGAAAGACACAACACCATACCGCGCCTGCCCGACATGCGGCGATGATGCGGCCTCGGCTCTGGACGCCTATTCCCCCGATCCTTGGGTAGTGGCGCAATGCGGCAGCTGCGCGCTGGTCTACCTGCGCAATCCCCCCGCCTATGAGGCGCTGGAGGAAGATTTCGCGTGGGAGAAAACCTACGTCGAGAAAAAGGCCAAGTCCAAAGGCTCCACGCCGCTCAGCCCCTACATCCGCAAACTGCGCAACAGCTTGGGCATCCGGCGCGACAAGACGGCGCAATGGCGCCGCTGGTTCAATGACGGGCATGTGCTGGACATCGGCTGCGGCTGGGGCGACCTGATCAAACCGCCGATGACGCCATACGGCATCGAGCTGTCCAGCGGCCTGCACGAAAAGGCCGATGCACTGATGCGCGCGCGCGGCGGCTACTGCGTCAAAGGCGCAGGCGCAGAGGCGATCTGGGACTTCGACGAAGGCCAGTTCGACGGCATCTTGATGAATTCCTACCTCGAGCATGAAGTGGACGCGATGCGCGTGTTGAAAGGCGCACACCGCGCTGTGAAATCCACAGGCGGCGTGTTCATTCGCGTGCCCAACTTTGCCTCTTTGAACCGCCGTGTCGTGGGGCCGAAGTGGTGCGGCTTCCGGTACCCTGACCACGTCAATTACTTCACCCTCGCAACGCTGACCGACATGGCAGCGCGTGCGGGCTTCACCACCGAACTGGTCAACAAAGTGACGCTGCATATGGACGACAATGTCTCCGTGCTGCTGCGCAAGTCTGCGACCTCTTGAATGGAGACCCCGATGCCCACGATCCCCCCTTTCCGGCTGACGGCAGCCTTGACCTTGACGACGCTGGCACTGGCAGCCTGCGGCAGCACGGACAACAACGGCGTGCGCGGTGGGCCGCAAGCGGTGCATCCCAGCCCGTCCCCCCTGGCCCAAGGCAGTGTGGGCGCGGCAACGCCCCAGACAGCCAAAGCGGCAGCAGCCCCGGAGGGCGATCTGGCAGAAACACTCTTTGACCAATACTGCGTCGGCAAAACCTATGCCCAGTCTCAGGCAGCACTTGTTGCGTCGGGCAAGTTCGGCCCGCCCAGACTGATCAAGACAAGTTTCTCAACCTTTACGACCTATCCCTACCTTGCGCGCGCGCGGGCGGGCGTGACGATCGTGAAAGGCTCGCTTGGGGGGCTCCAATGCAGCGTCGGCGTCGAGAACAAAGGCCCGAACCTATACGAAGACGGACGGATCACCCGCTCCGGCTAACCCATCACGCCGCGCCCTGCGGCACCGCCCACGCTTGGGCAATTTGAATAACAAAAGGAAGCATCATGGCAGTTCTTGTCGACGAAAACACACGGGTCATTTGTCAGGGCCTTACCGGCTCTCAGGGCACCTTCCACACCGAACAGGCGATTGCCTATGGCACCCAGATGGTGGGTGGCGTGACACCGGGCAAAGGTGGCCAAACCCATCTGGACCTGCCTGTCTACAACTCGGTGCACGAGGCGATGCACATGACGGATGCCAACGCATCGGTAATCTACGTACCACCCCCCTTTGCGGCGGACAGTATCCTTGAAGCGATTGACGCGGAAATGCCCCTGATCGTCTGCATCACCGAAGGCATTCCGGTGCTGGACATGATGCGCGTGCAGCGCGCGCTTGAAGGCTCCAAATCGCGTCTTGTGGGTCCCAACTGCCCCGGTGTGATCACGCCCGACGCCTGCAAGATCGGCATCATGCCGGGCCACATTCACAAACGCGGCTCTTGTGGCGTGGTCTCCCGCTCTGGCACGCTGACCTATGAAGCCGTGAAACAGACCACCGATCTGGGCTATGGCCAATCCTCTGCCGTGGGCATCGGCGGCGACCCCATCAAAGGGACCGAGCATATCGACGTGCTTGAGATGTTCCTTGCCGACGATGAGACCAAAAGCATCATCATGATCGGTGAGATCGGCGGCTCCGCCGAAGAAGACGCGGCCCAGTTCCTTGCAGATGAAAAGAAGAAGGGCCGTTGGAAGCCTACCGCTGGCTTTATCGCAGGCCGCACCGCCCCTCCGGGCCGCCGCATGGGCCACGCAGGTGCCATCGTCGCGGGTGGCAAAGGCGGTGCTGAGGACAAGATCGAAGCCATGCGCGCCGCGGGCATCGTGGTCGCCGACAGCCCCGCCACATTGGGCGAGGCCGTCAAAGAAGCCATCGAGAAAGGCTGACATCGTCAATCGCATGGACCTTCTGGACCTCAAACACCACGTGATGACATCGCCCCTTGCGGGCGTGTCAAAACACCTGTCCGGGTGGCTGCAAAAGCCGACCGAATGGCGTCACCCCGAAATGGTGGAGCTTTTGCGCGAGGATGCAGCCCTGTTCAAAGTGCTGCCCAAACTGGTCAAGCGCGACAGCAATTGTCTGGACATCGGGGCACACATCGGCTCCTTCGCCTACCGGCTCGCCAAACTGGCCCCGCGAGGCGAGCTGACCTTGATCGAGGCGCTGCCCCGCAAGGCCAAAATGCTGCGCCGGCGCTTTCCCAAGGCGCAAGTGCTGGAAACCGCCGTCAGTGACACCGATGGCACCGCGACATTTTTCGAGAACATCGACCAAAGCGGCTTTTCCTCACTGGCCAACCGCGCCAGCCGTGGCCGCACGGTTGAACGCACTGTGGCGCAGGCCCGCATTGATGCGCTGTTGCCGGACGCGCAGGTCGATTTCATCAAGATCGATGTGGAAGGCTTTGAATACGCCGCCCTGACAGGCGCGGCCGATCTGATTGCCCGCTGCCAGCCCACAATCGTGTTCGAGGCAGGGGCCGCCATCGACAGCGATTTTGAAGGCGCGCAGGGGGATGACCTCTACGCATTGCTGACGCAAACCCACGGCTACAAAATCTGGTCCGTTGCGGGCTACCAACGGGGCGACGCCGCGCTGGATATCTATGCGTATCGCCGCTGCCGCACCTATCCGTTTCAGGCGTTCAACTTTGTGGCC
>CALAIJ010000316.1 GCA_937923365.1 uncultured Sulfitobacter sp. | reverse complement strand
GGTCAGCCAGTTGCGTGACAAGCTGCAGGCACGCAATGCGCTGATCGAAAGGTTGCGGGCAAAGGTCGGCCTTTAAGGGCCGATCCTTTCTGCACAGGGACGATTTCATAACACCAAGAGGACAGCATGGCCGCACCCAATCCCCTTCCCAAAAGCGACTATTTTGAGAAACCCGCCATCGACATCGCTGATGGCGAGGTCCTGCTGTTCTGTACGCTCAAGAACGAAGTGCAGCGCATCCCCTATTTTCTGGACTACTACCGTGAAAAGGGGATCAAGCATTTCTTTGTGATCGACAATGCCTCGACGGACGGGTCGGGTGAATACCTGCAGACCCAAGAGGACGTGCATCTGTTCCACACCGAGATGAGCTACAAGGGCTCCTCTGCGGGGCGTCTGTGGATGCAGGAACTGGCCGCGCATTACGGCATGGACCGTTGGTGCCTGACCGTGGATGTGGACGAACTGCTGGTCTTCCCCGGCTCTGATCTGGTGTCGATCCCGCAGTTGTGCGGCTATCTTGATCACGACGACAGCGACGGGCTGATGTGCGTGTTTCTGGACATGTATTCCGACAAACCGTTGTCGCAGACCCTGTATGAACCCGGAGAGCCGTTCACGGATGTCTGCTGCTGGTTCGAGACCGACAGCTATATCCTGCGCCCCGGGGCCAACCCGCCGTTCCTGTCGATCTTTGGCGGGCCGCGCGGCAAGTCCTTTGTACAAAGCTCCGAGAATTCCAACGGGCCGATGATGAAGAAAGTGCCACTGGTCAAATGGCACAAGGACTTCACCTATATCTTCTCTACGCATTCGCACAGCCAGTTGCGCCTGTCGCGCGCAACGGGGGCTTTGCTGCACTTCAAGTTCTTTGACTTCTTCACGGAACTGGCCGCGCGCGAACATGCCCGCGGGGACCGCCGCCAGACCAAGGATTACGCCCACTACGCGCAATCCATGACCGAAGGTGTGTGCTTTTTCGGCGGTGAATCGCGCCGCTACCGCAGCCCTGCCGATCTGGTCAAACTGGGGGTGCTGGCCGCTCCGCCTGACCTGCGCGAATGGTTCGCCTCCATGGCCAAAAGCGAAGGCCCCGCCCACAGCACCACGCTCAAGCGCGCCTTTCCCAAGGTGCAGCCCAACGAGCTGGGCGGGCGGTCCACCGAATTCAGCCTGCGCGACATGGCCACGATCTGGCCCTTTGTGAACAACACAGCCGCGCATGAATACTTTGCCGCCGGTCAGACGCTGGCCAGCGCCAAAGGGGCCAACCGCGAGCGCTATCTGCGTCAGGTGCGCAACCGCATCGATGTGCTGGACACCAACGAAGAGGGTGTGCTGCTCTATCTGCCCGAAGGGGTGCTTTATCAGGTCAATGACCCGCAGCTGACACTGATGTGTTTCTCGGGTGATACCTTCCTGTGGCAGGCGGGCCTCTCAGGGGAGGAGCCGCGCCTGTCGGTTGCCGAAACCGCACTGGAGCCGATGACCTACGCGCTGTCGTGTGACTGGACGCCGGACAAAAACGGCATGCTGCAATACCTCGCCTTTTATGTGGTCGCCAACGAACAGATCCCCCAAGGCGGCATGGCAGGGGCCGCGCCCAAGACGTACTCCGACATTCTGGGCAAACCCGTCCGCGTCTTCCCGCGGATGTCCTTTGGCGACCACAGCGTCAAGAACGGTCTGCGCCGTGTGGGCATGGACGGGGTCGTCGACCGCGTGTTCGAAGGCCGCATCAACGGCTGGCTGCGCTACAACGATACGCAGATCTGGAATGCGCCTGTGGCGATTTATCTGGACGGGCGGTTTGTCAAATCCGTCACCCCCAAGGTCAAGCGCCCCGATCTGGGCACCGAGGACATGGACGGGTTGGAATACCGCACTCAATTGCCCCTGGGCTATTTCTACGAACAGGGCCACATGGAGGTCGAACTGGACGTACGGGTCGCAGGCGGCAACGTGTCGCTGCGCCGCGCGCCCTTCAAGGTCACGGGCCACAACTCCTACCGCTGGAACAAGCAGAAGAACGCCTGGGACGGGGAGGGGGCCAAGGCCACCTTTGCAGGCTCCACAAAATCGGGCCGCCTGCTGCTGCGCCGCGTTGGCAGCAAGCTGAAAAGCCTGACGCGCTAGGCGCCAGACCCTGCAGTGCCGGTCAGCGCCAGCGCCCGATGGCGCTGGCATAGACGGTCATTGTGTCGCCGCTGGCAAAATCCACACCTCCGTCACGGCGGTAAAGCCGCAAGGATGCGGACAGCTCGGCAGGGCTGGAGCCGGTGCGCGCACCCATCCAGCCGAAATCCTCAGGCCCCGGTGTGACGGTGAACTCGCTAACGATGCTCATCGAGACGGACACCCCTTCGCCCGCCAGAAAGGCCACCGGATAGGTCCATGTCGCGGTCAGGCGCAGCCCGCTGGTATAGCTCAGATCAATGGTGCGTGTGCAGATCTGCGTGCCGTCGGCATAGCGCACATAGCGCCCGTCGGCGGTCTCTCCGGTCTCCATGATGGCACCCGTGCTCAGCCCGCCTGCTTCGGCCACGGTGCCGACAACACCGGTCCCCGTCAGCGCGCCTGTGACGGCCAGCCCCTGCGGCATCTGGGGGATGCCTGTGGCCGCTGCGATGTTCATCGCGGTGGTAAAGGTGCTGCCGTCCGCGCTGGTGCGGATGTCAAAATCGGTGGAGCCTGCCAGCCCCATTTCCGCATGCCCCGTAAAGCCCGACTGGAACAACAGGCTGGCGGTATCTGTCGCTGTGGCCTTGTTGATCTTGAGCCGGTGATCGGCCAGGCTGTGGGTCAGCAGCGTGGCGTCCCCCGCAACGGACAGCGGGTTGGTGGCATCCGCTGTGGTATTGACCCCCACAAGGGCGAGGTTCTGGAACTCCGTGATGCCCGCACCGGCCAGCACCCAATCAGTGCCGTCAAACACCACCGTGGTGTCTTCGTCCTGCACATAGCCGGCCCAGCCGACCAGAGGCGGGATAAAGGCCCAGTCTGTTGTCTCGAACACAGCGATCTGGCCGTCATGGCCTGCCCAGTCGCCCGTGCCCCCTGTGGCCACGATAAAGCGCTGCCCCGTGGTGGGGCTGGCAGGCGGCGTGGTGGTGGCGCGGCTGGTGACGGCCAGCTGGGTGACAATATCCAACAGGCGCAGCGCCTCGTTGTGGGTGACGTGCTTTTGCGCCTGCGCAGGCTGGATGTACGGCAGGCTCAGAACAGAGGAAGTTTCGCTTGGCATCGGCAGGATCCTTTTGCAGGGCAGGGGGCCGCATGGCGCGCGACGGACCCCTTGGAATGACGGGACAATCTGGCGTGGAAAACATCGCAATCGGGTAAATGGACCGTGCGGTGGGTGTTGCGTAAAACGCTGTCCTTTTCTTTGGCAGCCCCTGCGCTGGCCCCTTTGCCTTTGCAAGGCCCCGCGCCATTATGGACCCCGTGCAACGGGAGACAGCCCCATGACCACCTTCGAGACCACCAGCCGGATGGCCCTGCGGGACCGCGCGGCAGGCCTGAGCCAGCGTTACGACGGGTGCCGCGCGCCAGAGGTGCTGGAGGCGGTGATCACCACCGACTTTGCGGGCGGGATCGGGCTGGTGTCCTCCTTTGGTACCGAGGCCGCGGTGCTGTTGCACATGGTCTCGCGGATTGATCCTTATGTGCCGGTGATCTTTCTGGATACGGTCCGGCATTTTCCACAAACGCTGGCCTACCGTGATGCGCTGATCACCCGTCTGGGCCTGTGCAACATCCAGTCGATCCTGCCGCGCCCTGCGGCGATCAACGCGGATGATCCGGACGGTGATCTGCATGGACGCAACCCCGATCTGTGCTGCCATGTGCGCAAGACCGTACCGATGCTGGCCGCCCTGCGCCCGCTGTCGGCATGGATCACGGGGCGCAAACGCGGGCAGGCGGCAACGCGGGCGGATATGGCGTTGTTTGAAACCCAGGACCGCTGGATCAAGGTCAACCCGCTGATCGACTGGAGCGCGGATGACGTGGCCGCCTATATGGACACCCATGATCTGCCCCAGCATCCGCTCAAGGGGCAGGGCTATCTGTCGGTGGGCTGTGCGCCATGTACCCGTGCGGTCAAACCCGGTGAAGACCCGCGCGCGGGCCGTTGGGCGGGTGCAGAGAAAACCGAATGCGGCATTCATTTCGAGAACGGCAAAATGGTGCGCGCGGCGGAATAACCGCCCCCCCCTTCAGAGGGCGTTCAGACCCGCGCGTCAACGCCTGTGACATTGCGCGCAGGCGGCGCGCCGGCGGGCGCAGGCAGGCCACAAAACGCGGCCAGCTTGTCCCAGCTGTTCAGGTCCTCGACCGACAGCTCCAGACAATCGTGGGGGAATTCTTCGGCCATGCGCCTGAAGCGCGCGTAGTGTTTTGCGCGCTGGCGCGTCAGGGTGGCCCGCCGCGTGTCGGGGTCGTCGTGCCACTGGCCGTGATGGCGGTAGACGTCCGGACGGCTCAGCTCCCAGCGGCGCACGGAGGCCAGCCAGTCCTCCAAAGGGCGGTCCACCCAGATAAAGCGTGCCTTGGGAACCACCGCCTTGAGGATGAAACAATGCACATTCCCGTGCCCGAAAGGCGCATCGGAAAAGGCGTCGTAGCGCCACAGGCGCGGCATCACGGGGCCAAGGACCTGCAAGGCTGCATCCGTGTTTTCAGCGATCCAGTCGCGGGCGCTGGTCTGCGGCGTGATGGTGTCTTGCAACTGGCGCAGGTCGCGGCGCACATCGGTCAGCACATGGCTGCGAAAGGTCATCTCGCGGCGGCAGGCCCCCAGTTCCAGCAGGGCCTTGCCCACGGTGGTGGTCGCCGTCTTGTAGGGCGAGACGATGAAATAGCGGTCCGCATCCCTGCGCGGCGCCCGCAGCCGCATCATTATGCGCCACAGCAGATACCTCAACCGCGCAACCTTGCATATGTGCGCATCAGCATAGGCTTGAGCGCGGGAAACCGTTCGGCCAAAGCGACGCCTGCGCGCACCGCGACATTGCGGTAGCGCAACGGCACGGCACTGCCCTTGGCAAATTTCGCCATCAGCATGACCTCGCCGTAGAACGGCGTTTTGATCAGCGCTTTCCAATAGGCCTCGGCCATGGGCACGGGCGCAAAGTTCCACGGCTTGTAGTCGCCCGCCGCATAGTGGATCACCACTGGCGCGGCGCGCGCGGCCATGGCGGCGGCGTGGTTTTCATGCGGCACACGGGTATAGCCTGACAGCACGGTGTTGAACACATTATAGCGCGGGTCCAGCACATGGGTGCGGCCTTTGAAATAGGCGTTCATGATGTCCTGGTCGCGGAACATATACTGGCCCTCACGGGCCATGCGCATCAGATCGGCACTGGTCTGCGGCACATCCATCGCGGTGAAATCGAACAACAGCAATCCGGCGTTGAAGTAACACGCGATCTGGTCGTCGCTGAGCCCCAGATGGTCGCGGTGATAGCGGTAAAGATCGGGCACGGTCTTTTCCACCGTCAGCGTGGGCCCGGTGAGCGTGCGTGTCATGATGTGGTCGGTGACAGCGCCCAAAGGCTTGCCCCCCAGATCGGTATCCCAGATCTGCGCCACATCCCCCTGAAACACCATGTCCACATCGACATATAAAAGCCGGTTGAGATCGGGCAGCAGATCAAACAGCAAAAAGCGGTTGTAGGTGGTGTTGGACGGCGCACGGCTGGACGACCGGTAACTGCTCTCGAACGCATTGCCGGCGTTGATCTCCTGCATCTGCACACGCGGATGCGCGCTCAGCACTTCGCGCAGAAGGGCGCGGTCATGCTCGAGAATATCGGAATGCAGGAAGAACAGATTAAGCCTGCGCGCGGGGTCTGCATGCTCCAGCATGGAGGCAAGCATCGCCGCCGTGTGCGGCAGGTAGGTGCGATCAGCGGCAAAGGCCACGTTGATCTCGTCGGCACCATTAAAGGCCGTGCCCTGCGCCCATGGCATGATCAGCGCCTGGGACAGATTGAGGATACCCGCCTCGTGGATTTTCAGATCGGGGTCCTCGCGGCGCAGCTTTTCGATCCAGACCGTCATCAGCCGTTCGGCCACATAGCCCAGATAGCGGTTCTGCGTGGGCGAATAGAATTGCCGGTCGACGTCGCGTGCCTCGAGCGCCTCGAGGATGCCGAACAGCCATGCGCAATAGCGTTCAAACAGCGGGCGGCGCATCAGGAACATATTGCCCAGATGGATGCGCACGCCTTTGGCGACACTGTCAAAGACAGCGACATCCTGTGGATGCTGCTGGGCAATGATCTCTCGGGTCAGGTCCCAGTCTTGCGGGTGGTGCGCGGTGATGTAGTTCTCGCGCATGGAGCGGCCCATGGTGTGCACACGCGGCACGATCATGTCGATGTCGGCGTTGTCCTCCAGCCAGCTTTCAAGATGCGGCAACCAGTTGTCACATTCAAAGCGCGGCACAAAGGTCTCGACCTGCGCCGGATTGGTGTTCTCCACATCCAGCAGGCGGCGGTAGTGAAACAGCCCCAGATGCGTGGAGGTGGTGTCGTTCTTCCACGCCCAATACATCGCGGTGAGTTCGCAATAGGCACTGTTACGCTCGGAAATATGGGTGCCCGTGTCATCGCCGATCATATCGGGCAAAGGCGCATCCGCACAGGCACGGCCAACGTGAATGGGCTTGACCGACGCGCTTTGGATCAGCGGCGCAGCCGCATGATACGCTGTGTAAAAAGTCGCGTTCAAAGGATAAACCTGCCCTGATTTACGGGGTACTGCCTTGCGGGAATGTCCTAGTCGCCACCCCCTTGCTTGTCAACGCGGGGCCCTGCGGGGAAATTCAGGCTATTTACCATAACAAGTCTTATGCCGCTCAATCTGGCACCACGGCCACGGGCGGAAAAAACTTGAAGGCTTCGCCATAAATTCGCCCGATCCGGCGTATACTCTGGCGTTTGAACCATGCCGCCCGTGTCACATGCCACGCCCAACAAGGAGCCCTCTCCATGCCCCGTATCACACCCGTCATCCTGTGCGGTGGTGCCGGTACGCGCCTGTGGCCTTTGTCGCGGCGCAGCTACCCCAAGCAATTTGCCCGTCTGGGCGGCGATCAGACCCTGTTTCAGGCCTGTGCGTCCCGGTTGTCAGGCACGGCGGGTGATCTTGTCTTTGCCCCGCCGCTGACCGTCACCAACAGCGACTTTCGCTTTATCGTGCCCGAACAATTGCAGGAAATCGGCATTGATCCCGGCCCGATCCTGATCGAACCCGAAGGGCGCAACACGGCCCCTGCTGTGCTGGCCGCCGCCTTTTGCGCGGCCGCCCGTGACCGCGATGCGGTGCTGCTGGTGGCCCCTTCGGATCATGTGATCACCGACATCGAGGCCTTTCACGCGGCCATCACCGAGGGTCTGCGCGCCATTGAGGACACCGACCAGATGGTCACTTTCGGCATCACGCCGACGCATGCGGAAACCGGATACGGCTACCTTGAACTTGGCAGCCCGCCGGAGGGCGGTGCCGCCGTGGCCCTGAACCGGTTTGTGGAAAAACCCGATGCGGCCACAGCGCAGACCATGGTCGACAGTGGCAATTACCTGTGGAACGCAGGGCTGTTCCTGTTCCGCGCCCGCACCTTGCTGGAGGCCTATCAGGCCCATGCCCCTGCCCTGATGGCCCCTGTGTCAAAGGCGGTGGAACATGCCACCCGCGATCTGGGCTTTCTGCGGCTGGACCCGGATCACTGGGCGCAGGCGGACGACATTTCGATCGACTACGCCGTGATGGAGAAAGCCTCCAACATCGCCGCTGTCCCCCTGTCGGGCGGCTGGTCCGATCTGGGCTCCTGGGAGGCGGTGCACCGCATTGGCGCGCCGGATGCAAATGGCGTGGTGCTGCACGGACCTGCAACAGCGATCGAGTGCAAGGACGTGTTGCTGCACGCCGAGGACGCCGGTGTGGAACTGGTGGGCATCGGGCTTGAGAACATCTTTGCCGTGGCCACAGGTGACGCGGTGCTGGTGGCCGACCTTTCGCGTGCGCAGGATGTCAAAGCGGCAGTGGATGCGCTGAAAGCCAAGGGCGCGAAACAGGCCACGGCCTTTGCCCGCGACCATCGCCCTTGGGGGCATTATGAAACACTGGCCCTTGCCGACCGCTTTCAGGTGAAACGCATTGTGGTGAAACCGGGGGCGGCGCTGTCGTTGCAGTCCCATGTGCACCGCGCGGAACACTGGATCGTGGTGGCAGGCACGGCGCGCGTGACCATTGACGACCGTGTGGAACTGGTGGGCGAAAACCAGTCCGTCTACATTCCTCTGGGTGCCAAGCACCGCATGGAGAACCCCGGCAAACTGCCCATGGTCCTGATCGAAGTGCAGACCGGCGCCTATCTGGGCGAGGATGACATCATCCGCTACGACGACATCTATGCACGCGCCGCACAGCCAAAATCGAACGCGGATTAGGCTCTATACAAGGCAAACCCATGCGATCCCTGCCTGTTCATCCAAAGAGGGGCCCCGCGGCATTCCGCCGCAAATCCTTGGCAAATTCGCAACGTCCCGCCGGCATATCCCGCAAAGTGCCGCATTTAGAGCCAAAAGCGCATATTTTTGATATGTGGTTAATGCGACCGTAACATATGAGGCGTGCAAATCCCTTTTGACGCCATTTTGAGGCCACAGAACGCACGATAGTACCCCCTAGATTGCCCCCTACTGGATGTATTCGGAAAACAGGACCCTGACATGAGCACCACAGCCACCGCCCTTGAACATGCCCTTCTGGAACTGATCAACGCCTCGCGCGCGGCCAATGGTGCCGGTGCCCTGACGATGGAGCTGAACCTGAACCAGTCGGCTGACGACCATTCCGAATGGATGAGTGACAACCTCACCTTCAGCCATACTGGCGCGGGCAGCAGCACGTCCGGTCAGCGGATGGCGGCGGCGGGGGCCAATGTGGGTCCGGGTTTCACCTCGGGTACGGCGGAAAACATCTATGCCGATCCCAATTACACGTCAGAGAACGACAATCCGGTGGCGCAGGCACAGGCCATCCATAACGCCTTTATGGGGTCCTCTGGGCACCGCGCCAATATCCTGAACCCTGCCTATACCCATGTGGGTCTGGGCCTGTTCTATGGCCCGATGTTCTATCCCGGATTTGGCACGGCAACCTCTGTGGTGGTAACCCAGAACTTTGCCTATTCCAGCGGTGTCATGGACGAAGACCTGCGCGGCACCTCTGGCGGTGACGCGATCACCGGGGACACAGGTGATGACAACATTCAGGGCTTCGGCGGCAATGACACGCTGGACGGCGGCAGTGGAAACGACACATTGATCGGCGGTGGCGGCGATGACCAGATTACCGGCGGCGCGGGCACCGACACGGCCGTTCTGACCAGTGCCAGCACGACCATCACAGGCGCGATCCTTGGCGGCGGCCAGATCGAGATCACCTCCGGTCAGGGCACTGACACCTATGACGGGGTAGAGCAATTCCAGTTCTCTGACGGCACGCTGACACTGGCGCAGGTGCAGGCCTTGGTGGGGGGTGCAACCTCTGGCAATGACACCCTCACAGGCACCCTGAACGATGACGAGATCAACGCGCTGGCTGGCGACGATTCCGTGCACGCAGACAACGGCGATGACACCGTGAATGGCGGCGACGGCAACGACACCCTCAAGGGCGGCAATGGCGCGGACCGGATTTACGGTGATGCGGGCGACGATTCCCTCGATGGGGGCGCAGACCTGAACTACCTCAATGGCGGTGACGGCAATGACATCATCATCGGCGGCACCGCCCGCGATAAAATCTATGGCGGGGCCGACAATGACAGCATCTATGCCGGCGGCGGCAACGACCGCGTCTTTGGCGACGACGGTGCGGACCTGATCAAGGGCAATGACGGCCATGACATCATCGTGTCCGGTGCGGGCAATGACACGGTCGAAGGCGACGACGGCAACGACTGGGCCAGAGGCGGCGACGGCGCTGACCTGTTCATGGGCGACGCAGGCAATGACACGCTGAGAACCGATGCAGGCGCGGATACCATCTATGGCGGCAGCGGCGACGACAAAATGCTGGGCGACGCGGGCAACGACACGCTGGACGGCGGCACGGGGGCGGACCGGCTCTATGGTGGCACGGAAGACGACCTGCTGACGGGCGACATCGGCAATGACGTGCTGTGGGGCGGGCGGGACAACGACACGCTGGACGGCGGCGCGGGCGATGACTACCTGCGCGGCGGCAACCACAACGACCTGCTGACGGGGGCGGGTGACAATGACACGCTGCTGGGCGACGCAGGCGCCGATACGCTGGGCGGCGGCGCGGGCAACGACCGTGTCGAAGGCGGCACGGGTCACGACAGTCTGGACGCGGGCACGGGCGCGGACACGCTGATGGGCGACGATGGCAACGATACACTCAACGCGGGCGACGGCGACGACTGGATGCATGGCGGCGGCGGCAATGACCTGCTGGACGGCGGTGTGGGCAACGACACGGTAACGGGAGGTGCGGGCGCTGATACATTCGTCTTCACCGAAGGTCAGGACCGGATCAAGGACTTTGGTCTGGATGCAGACCTTCTGCGCCTTGCACAAAGCCTGACCACCAGCACCATCACGCAGATATTCGACAATGACGTCAGCACCATTTCAGGCGGCTACCGCATGGATCTGGGCGGTGGCAACACGCTGGACATCACCACAAGCCTGACCCTGGCCCAGCTTGAGGCGCTGACCGATTTCCTCTGACGCCAGAGCGACAACCCCTTCCGGAAAGGCGCGCCAGGGATCCCCCTTTGCGCGCCTTTTTCAGAAAATATCGATGACCCCCGCGAGGTAGCCCGCGTCCGTGATCCCGTCGAGGGTCAGCACATCGCCATTGCCGAAATCCAGCACGTAGCGGCTGTTGAACGCGGTACCAAAGGCGGCAACCACGGCGGCCCCTGTGCCTTGCCCGCTGAGCAACCCGTCATCAATGCGCAGCACATCATTGCCCGCCAGATCGCGGATGCTGTCCGTGTCAAAGCCGGGGGCGAAAACGAACGTGTCATTGCCGCCCTCCCCTTTGAGGGTGTCATTGCCCATGCCGCCGGTGATCGTGTCGTTGTTGTTGCCCCCTGCGATATAGTCGGCACCGCTGCCGCCTTCGATCAGGTCATGGCCCAGATTGCCATAGAGCACATTGGCGCCAGAGGTCGCCTTGATCACGTCGTCGCCGCTGCCACCATACGCGCGGTCATTGCCTGCGCCGCTATAAAGACTGTCATTGCCCGCCTCGCCAAACAGCGTGTCATCGCCGCCATTGGCGATCAGCACATCGTCCTGCGTGCCGGCTTTCATCCAGTCGTTCTGGGTGCCGCCCTCGATCCGGTCCGCGCCGGCGTTGCCGTAAAAGATGTCCGTGCCGGACGTGCCTTTCAGCGTGTCATCCCCGTCACCCCCGAAAAGCTTGTCAGCCCCGCCGCCGCCATAAAGCTGGTCATTGCCGTCACCGCCGATCAGGCGGTCCGCGCCGATGTCTCCGAAAAGGATGTCATTGCCCGCCTCACCCTCCAGCCGGTCATTGCCTGTGTTGCCGCGCAGCAGATCGTTATCGCTGCCGCCTTTGAGGGTATCCGCGCCATTGCCGCCATAAAGCTGGTCCGCGCCCGCATTCCCCAGCAATGTGTCCGACCCGCCGTTGCCAAGCAGCGTGTTGTCAAAGGCGTTGCCGATCAACCGGTCGTTGCCATGGCTGCCATCCGCGCGCTCGATCTCGACCCCGTGGGCGATGGTAAAGCCGCCCTGAATGCCGTCTGCCGCCGACAGATAGCCGCCCCCCCCGACCGCATCCTGCAAGGTCGCCGCGCGCAGATCGAGTGTCGCGTCACTGCTGCCCAGATAGCGCAGGATATCGACCCCGCCCGTGTCCCAGATCGACGTCCAACCGGTGCCGGCGGTATTGGCCGTGGGCAGGTAATAGACATTGGCCCCGGACGCATGGGTCGTGTTGGCCCCGTACTTTTCTTGCAGCACGGCGATGTCCAGCGCCATGGGGCCGGTCTCGTAGCCATAGGTGAAACCGGTCGAATGGGCCCCGACAGGGCCGGTGTGCAGCCCTGTGTTATAGCTCATCGCGGTATAGACACCCTGGTTCAGCTGATAGGTCCCGTAGTCGTCAAAGGCGCTGGTGACACCGGTCATGATGGTGGCGCTTCCGCCGCCGGTGTCATGGGGATGGGACAGACCCAACCCGTGCATCAGCTCGTGAATAATGGTGGTGAAACTGTAGCCGCCCTGCTCCAGATCGCCGCCTGCGCTGCGGTCCCAATAGGCTCCGTTGAACACGCCGATACCTTCGCCCGGCTCCCCCGGGGGGACCATGGCCCCCAGATCGTCAAAGAAGAACTGGTTGGTGTCCAGCAGCAGGCGAAAGTCCGCAGTGCTGTAGGTGTTGGTCTGCACAAAGCTCAGGTTGGTGACGCTTTCCAGCACATCAAAAGCTGCGCGAAACTGCGCGCGCTCGAAGGCATTGAACCCTTCGGCAGTATAGCCCGCGCCCAGCGAATATTCCTCGGTGACCGTGGTAGAGGTTCCCGCCGCGCCAAAGGCATAGGTGACCGTACTGCCAGACAGCTTGGTGCCCCAGTCAAGGGAGCTCAGCGGCTGGGTAGATAAACTCATAACACTCACCTTTGGAAACGAGGGGCAATATGGCCCTCTTGGCCGTCATATGAAAGCCGCATCCATGGCGCGGTGCGCGACAAATTGCCAAGACGACCCCCAGCCACACCAAAGGCGGGCTGCTAGGGTCAGGACCCATTCATCCTGCGCCACTGGTTTGACAGATTTTTTCTCGTGACGAGGCGCATCTGCGCAGGAACTCTCATTGAATTTCAAGCAGATGTAACGAAGTTCACGAGGAAAATCCGTCAAATCCGGAGGACGACAAAACCGCTTCATTTCAGTGGCATGAGCCATTTGCAATTAACCCGTTAGTTGCGGCATGTCTCAAACCCCTGAATTTTCGCGGTTTTGACGCCAGTGGTGCAGGATTAAGGGGTCCTGACCCTAGAAGATATCGATGGTGCTGCCCAGCCCCGAAAGACTGGAGAGCCCGTCCAGCGTAACAACATTACCGTTACCAAAGTCTAAAACCACGCGGCCATTCACAACCTCGCCGTGGGCGTCGACAACATCCTGCCCGGTGGTCTCGCCTGCGACCAGAGCGGCCTCCAGCCGCAAGGTGTCCTGTGTCAGATCAAAGTCGGTGATCCAGTCGGGGCCGTCCCCCATGGCAAAGACAAAATCATCCGCGCCCGCACCTCCGGTCAGGCGGTCGTCTCCGCCCTGCCCGACCAGCACATCGTCGCCGTCACCGCCATAAAGCCAGTCGCCCTCGGCCCCGCCTTCCAGATGGTCGTTGCCCGTGCCGCCGTCGACCACGTCGCGGCCTGTGCCGCCGTGAAGGGTGTCATTGCCTTCGTTGCCTCTGAGCGTGTCGGTGCCTTGGCCAGCCTCGAGAAAGTCGTGACCTTCGTTGCCGAAAAGGGCGTCGTTGCCGTCATTGCCGAACAAACGGTCATCCCCGTCTTCGCCGCGCAGCAGGTCGTGGCCATCCCCGCCATAAAGCCAGTCACCGCCCGTGCCGCCCTCCAGCGTGTCGGTCCCTGCGGCCCCCTCCAGCACGTCGCGGCCTGCGTCCCCGCGCAGCAAATCGTCGCCCCATTCGGCGCGCAGCGTATCGTCGCCATTGCCACCGTTGAGAGCATCGTCACCACTGCCGCCATAAAGCAGGTCTTCGTCATTGCCGCCGAAAAGCTGGTCCTGACTGTCGCCGCCGCGCAGAACGTCCTGCCCGCTACCGCCATAGATCGTGTCGCGGCTGCCGCCGCCGTCCAGTAGGTCATCGCCGTCGCCGCCGAAAAGCTGGTCGTTGTCATCGCCGCCGCCCAGCGTGTCGTTGCCTGCCCCTCCGTTCAGCCAGTCGTTGCCCGCGCCACTGTAAAGCGCGTCATTGCCGCCATCGCCGGAAAGCCGGTCATTGCCGTCACCACCCTGCAGCAGGTCATTGCCAAGACCGCCGGCCAGCGTGTCGGCCCCTGCGTCCCCGCTCAGCACGTCATCATCGCGCGCACCGTTCAGCCAGTCGTCGCCATCCCCGCCCTGCAGCACATCCGCGCCCTGCCCGCCTTCGAGCGTGTCATTGCCGGCACCGCCCTCCAGCTGATCGACACCTGCCGCCCCGCTCAGACGGTCGTGGCCCTCTCCGCCCGACAGCGTGTCGTTGTCTGTGCCGCCCTCCAGCTTGTCGTCGCCGTCTTCGCCTTCCAGCAGGTTGGCCCCGCTTTCGGTCTTGAGCGTATCGCGCCCCTCTCCGCCGCGCAGGGTGTCCGCGCCGCTGCCACCTTTGATCCAGTCGTCGCCAGTGCCGCCCTGCGCCAGATCATTGCCGTGACCGCCATAGATCTGGTCATTGCCGGCACCCCCTTCCAACTGGTCGTTCTGGTCACCGCCATCCAGCAGATCATCGCCGGTGCCGCCCTCGAGCGTGTCGATGCCGATGGACCCCATCAGCGTGTCGTGGCCCGCACCCCCGCGCAGCAGGTCGTGGCCACCGCTGCCCTGCAACAGATCGTTGTCCGCGTCACCGTCCAGCGTGTCATCGCCGTTCCCGCCATACAGCAGGTCCTCCCCGTCGCCACCGCGCAGCGCATCATTGCCGGTGCCGCCGCTCAGCAGATCGTCGCCTGCATTGCCTGCCAGCAGGTCGTCCCCCGCAGAGCCGATCAGCCGGTCATTGCCCGTGCCGCCATAAAGGCTGTCGTTGCCCATGCCACTGTCCAGCTTGTCGTCGCCACTGCCGCCGTTCAGCAGGTCATCGCCGTCATTGCCGAAAAGCGTGTCGTTCTGACCGCCGCCGCCCAGCGTGTCATTGCCCCGTCCGGCATGCATCCAGTCGTTGTCGGCCTCGCCCTCCATCTGGTCGTTGCCGTCACCGCCGAACAACAGGTCGTCGCCCGCGCCCGCAATCAGGGTATCGTCCTGGGTGCCGCCATCCAGACGGTCGCGCCCGTCCTCGCCTTCGAGACGGTCCGCGCCGGAGCCGCCGATCAGCTTGTCATTATCAGCGCCGCCGCGCAGCGTGTCATTGCCACTGCCGCCGTTCAGGTAATCATAGCCGTCGCCGCCACCCAGCCAGTCGTTGTCGCGCGCGCCATAGAGCCGGTCATTGCCCGTGCCCCCGGTGAGCACATCATCCCCCTGCCCGCCATCGACAAGGTCATTGCCCGCGTCGCCGGACACCTGATCGGCGTGGCTGCCACCATAAAGCTTGTCGTGGCCCTCGCCGCCGAACAAACGGTCGTCGCCGTCGCCGCCCTCCAGCTTGTCGGCCTCGTCACCGCCGTCGAGCCGGTCATTGCCCGCCTCACCCTTGAGGGTATCGCGGCCCAGATCACCGGTCAGCTGGTCATCCCCATCGCCGGCGCGCACCCAGTCGTCCCCGCCTCCGCCATAGATGCGGTCATTGCCATCGCCGCCATAAAAGACGTCACGCCCGTCGCCCCCCGACAGCGTGTCATTGCCCGCCATGCCGGTCAGCTGGTCATTGCCGCCACTGCCAAAGATGTAATCGCTGCCCATGTTGCCGTGCAGCGCCTCTGCGACATTGCTGCCAAACAGCTCGACACCGGGAGTATAGGCGGCAACCAGTTCCGCGTAGGTGAGGGTGGTATCGGCAAAGGCAAAGAACTCGACCCCGTAAATCCGGTCCGCGCCTGCGGCCGAGATGATGTTGACCCAGCCATCGGCATCCTGACTAAGCGTGATGGTGTCGCTGGTGACGTCCAGCACAACCGTGTCATTGCCACTGCCGCCAAGGATCATGTCGTCGCCGGTGCCGCCGTCCAGCAGGTCATCCCCCTGACGGCCACTGAGCGTGTCATCCCCGCCGCCACCCGTCAGCGTCTCCGCCGCCCCGTCGCCAAAAATTGAACGCCCCGTTTCGTTGGCCTGCATCTGCGCGAGGGTCAGCGTGCCATCGGTGAACTGGAACTGCTCGACACCTGCATAGGTATCGGTGCCAAGGGGGCCTTGCACCTCAAGCCGCCCGTCCGCCAGCACAGAGACGCTGACCTCGTTTTGGGCGACCCCCATCAGGGCCGTGTCGGTGCCGGTGCCGCCGATGATCGCGTCATTGCCGCCCAGCCCTTCGAAGGTGTCATCGCCGGTGCCACCCTCCAGCGTGTCGGCCCCTGCGGTGCCGCGCAGGGTGATGCCCCATTGCAGGCCCAGCGTCTCGCCAAAGCTGAGCGTGGCATCGGTGAAGACAAAGGACTCGACGCTGGCATAGACATCGACACCGTTCTGCGAGGTGACCTCGATCCGGCCATCGCCCAGATCGCGCAGGTCGGTGACGTCGCGCTGTGCAACCCCCATCTGCGCGGTATCAAGCCCGTCCTGCCCGTCGATCACATCGTCGCCCGTGCCCCCCTCGAGCAGGTCGTCCCCATCGCCGCCGCGCAGGGTGTCATTGCCGGCGCCGCCGCCGATCTGGTCGTCGCCCCACTGCCCTTGATATTCGTCGTCCTGGGCGGTGCCATCCGTCTCTAACAAGGGCGCTTCGAAGATACGTGTGGGGGCGGTGACCACTGCGGCGCGCAGCAATTCAAGGTCGGTGGGCCCTGACGTGCCGGGGGTGAAAACCTCCAGCTCCTCGCCCTGCCAGGTGATGCGCACACCGCCACTGATGTGCACCATGTTGAGCGCATCGGCGTCCTTGAAAAAGGCCCAGCCGCTCAGGTCCAGCATGTCTTCGGTGACGTCGAAATCGGTGATGACATCCGCAGTATCGTCATCGGTCAGCACAAAGATGTCGGCCCCTGCACCGCCGCGCAACGTGTCCTCTCCGGCGCCGTCGATGAGGATGTCATCGCCGCTGCGCCCGTCGATGTTGTCGTCACCCGCCTGCCCTTCGATGAGGTCACCGCCGCCGCCACCCTGCATCGTGGTGGTGCTGGTGATGCCGACATTGCTAAGATCAACCGTGAGGTTGGACAGGCCTGCATCGGACTGGCTGGCGACAAAGATGTGCAACAGCCCGTCGCGGTGCCCAAGCGCGATGGAGGTGATGCCATCCAGCCCCGTCTCGGCACTGTCGGCAATGACATCGACCAGCACCAGACGGCCCGACGGGGTCAGCGTGAACAGCGTGAGCCCGTCATCACCGCCCCCTGCGACCACATAGGCGCGGCCGTCGACCTCGATCGCCTCGACGGCCTGAGCGGCGGCAAAGCGCGTGAACAGCGTGTCGCCCACATGATCGACCAGCTCCAGCCCGCCTGTGGCGGAAACGCTGATGACGCTCAGCGCCCCTGCGTTGTTCTGTGCGCTGGCCAGCAACACGAAGGTCTGCCCGCCTGTGGAGACGGTGGTGATGTCGGTGGGCACCATCAGGCCCAATCCGCCCCCCGCCCCCAGACTGTCCTGCGCGGTGGTGCTGTTGGCGTTGAACCGGTAGCTGGTGATGCCTGTCTCCATCACGGACCAGCCGCTGCTGGTCTGGCCCTGAGCGGCGGTGATCAGGAATTCCTCACTGCCGACGCTGACCACGATGACTTCGCGCACGCCGTGGCCATAGGTGTTCCAGCGATCGCTCTGGCTGAAATCCTGACTGAGGGTGGACCCGCTGAGGCTGAAAGCCTCGAAGCCTTCCTCCCATGGGTTGGCCATGACAAGGCTGCCGTTGTCGCGCTGTGCGATGGCGGCGATGACACCGCTGCTGGCACTGATCCCGCCCAACACCTGCGCACTGCCGATCTGCCCGTCGGTGCCGATGTCATAGGACAACACCCGCCCTGCACCGGTGCCGCCCATGAACATCTGCAGGCCCGCTGCGGTCTGGACGGCGGTGATTTCGGTGGCAAGGCCTGCTGTTGAGGTGGGGTTATATAATACCTCATCTACCTGCACCAGATTGTCCTGCGCATCCAGCCGGTAGCCGGTCATGCCGCCATAGGAACTGCTGGTGGTATAGACCGCGATGCCACCCGGGCCGGACACAACCTCAAGGCCGCGGATCCCGTAATCAAGGTCCACGTTGCCCGCACTGGCGCGGTTATGAGTGAGAATTTGCAGCATCCCCGGCCCCCCGACCGTTCACGTTCCGACAGCGCAGGCAGTGGCGGGGGAAGGCGCGCAGGGCACGACAGCAATGTGGCAGCCTCAAGGAGCTTGCCTGTAATTTAACGGGTATTTAGGAAAACACGCGGGCTAACCGGCCCTGTTGATTTGGCTGGAATAGACCCTGAAACAGGCTCTAATAAGCGGGTTTCTGAGGTTTCTTCATCAATTCCTCGTGGCGCTTGATGGCATCATCCAGATCGTCGAAATATTCCAATTTTCCATTGTTCAGCACCAGCCCTGCGTCACAGAAGTTGCGCAGCTTGCCCATCTGGTGGCTGACCATGATGGCGCTGGCCCCTTTGACACGGTCCAGAAAGACGGCCTGGCTTTTGGCATTGAAACTGGCGTCCCCGACGGCGGTGACCTCGTCGACCAGATAGGTGTCGAACTTGATGCCCATGGACAGGCCGAACCCCAAACGCGCGCGCATCCCTTGCGAGTAGGTTTTGACGGGGCTGTCGATCATCCGCCCCAGCTCGGAAAAGTCGAGCACGAAGTCCAGCAGCCCTTCGGTATCCACCCCGTAGATGCGCGCAACGAAACGTACGTTCTGCCGCCCGGTCATCTGCAGGTGGAACGAGCCGCCAAACCCCACAGGCCAGGACATGGTGCCATCGGTCACCACACGGCCCCTGTCGGCGGCCTGCACCCCTGCGATGATATCCAGCAGCGTAGATTTGCCCGCGCCATTGCGCCCCAGCAACCCAAGCGAAGTGCCCGTGGGCAAGGTCAGGTTCAGGTCGTCGATGACCACCTTCTCGCGACCCTTGATCCAGAAACTCTTGGAGAGGTTTTCAAAGCGAACCATCGGCCCCTGCCCGTCCCGCTATTTGCTGTCGCGGATGGAGTAATAGACCAGCGCCACGATCGACCAGAACAACATCAGGAACAACGCGGCCAATCCGAACGTCAGCAAGCGGCGCGGATATTGCGCGGTCTGCGGAAAAGTGGGCGCGATATAGGTGGCCAGATACCGGCTTTGCCGCGAGGCATTGTTGCGCGCAATATCAAGTGCTGTGAGGGCGGCGCGGTAGCTTTGCTCGGCGAATTCCTGATCGACCTGAAGGCCTTCGTATTCGGCCAGCAGCCGCGGATAGCTGTCGTCCCCCGCGGATGTGGCCCCACCCGAGGACACGTTCGCGCGCTCTTGATCGATGCGCGCGCGGATCACCTCGATCTTGCGGCGCGCCTGCACCAGACGCGGGTCGTCGCGGCTGGTCTGCTCCAGCAACAGGTCCTGTTCGATCAAGGCCTGCGCCAACTGCTGCTGCAGGTTGGCGACCACGCCCAGACGCCCCTCCAGATCGCTTTGCGGGTCAACGATCTGTGTGCGCGTGCGAAACAACGTCAGCGCCTCGCGGGCGGACTTGAGCCGGTTGAGGGAATCCTCCAGATCGTTTTGCGCATAGCGGATCGTATCGGCCCGCGCCTGTGCGTTCAGCGTGTTGATCAGGTCCTGGCTTTCCTCAAGCATGGCATTTGCCACGTCCTGCGCGACCTTGGGTTCAAACGCCTGCACGCGCATCTCGATCAGCCCGCTGGACTGGTCGTAAGACACGGTGGTCATCCGCGTCCAATAGGCCAGCAAATCCTCGGCCGAGGCATCGGGTGCAATGGCAAAGACCGGGTCCGTCTCCCAGTGCTTGGAATAGAGCGCGCGGATGTCAAAGCGTTCCTGAATGCGGTTGACCAGACCCTGGCTCTGGATGAACTCATAAAGGATATCGGTGTCTTTCTGCCCGGTGCCCCCGCCCAGACTGCCAAGCGCACCGCCGATCAGATCACTGGCCGACCCGCTTTCCTCGCTGCGCACGGTGAACCCGACAAGCGAGGCATATTGATCCGCCGCACGGCCCCACATGTAACCGGCAACCCCGATAAGCGGCAGCACCACAAGGATCAGCATCCCGAAAAGCAGGCCCCAATGGCGGCGGCGCATGCGTGCGGGTGGTGCAACGGGTTGCACCACATGGGTGTTCTTCTGCTTGGGCTGCTTTTTCTTGGCCGCAGGTTTCGCAGCGGGCGTCTGCTCTGGTTTCTGCGCTGGTTTCTCGGGCGGCGGCGCGTCGGCTTCCACTTTGGGGGCCTCTGGCGGCGCGGGCGGGATCTCTTGCACCTCGCCTGCATCGCGCTGCACCCCCGGCAAGGGGGCACCTCCAAAGGCGGAGGATGCGGCTGCCACATTGCGGCTTGACCGGAAGGTCGAGGCATTGAGCGGCGGCGCCGCCCCTTCGGGCGGATGTTTGACCGGTGCACCCACGACAGGAACGGCAGGCCCGTCGGCGGCTGTCCGCGCCGTATCAGGCCCGCCGTCAGGCGCGTTGTATATCTGCGTTTCTTCGCTGCGCGACACTGATAAGCCCTGCCCGGAAGTCATTGATCTTCGGGGGCCATTTCTACATAGTTGCGCCTTAAATACCAGCACATACGGAGTATTTTGCCAGCCATGGCGGACCTAAGCGCGCCCCTGCAGCCCAGCCAGCCCATGAAGGTCCGCAAGACCGGCAGCAGGTTGCGGTCCGTGACCGCTTTGGTGCTGCGCGAAATGCAGGCCAGCTACGGGCGCTCTCCGGGCGGGTATCTGTGGGCCCTGCTGGAGCCTTTGGGCATGATCCTGATCATGGCCATCGCGTTTTCGCTGATGCTGCGCGCGCCGGCTTTGGGCAACAGCTTTATCCTGTTCTTTGCCAGCGGCTTCATGCCCTACACGATGTATGCGCGCATCCAGAACATGACCAACAACGCGCTGCAATATTCGCGCCGCCTGCTGACCTATCCGGTGGTGAACTGGGTGGATGCCATTGCGGGGCGGCTGGTGCTGAACGCGCTGACGGGCACGCTGGTGGCCTTCGTGATGTTCGCCGTGATGCTGTATGCCACGGGCAACCGCAGCGAGCTGGACTACCTGCCGATGATACATGCCTATCTGATGATGATCTTCATCGGCTCGGGCGTGGGCATGGTGAACTGCGTGATCATCGGGTTCTTTCCGGTGTGGCGGTCGTTCTGGAACATTGTGACGCGGCCCTTGTTCATCGCCTCGGGGGTGATCATCCTTTACGAAGGGATGCCGACGCTGGCCCAGGACATCCTGATCTGGAACCCGCTGCTGCATGCCACGGGGCTGATGCGGGAGGGGTTCTATCCGCTTTATAACCCCGAATACATCTCGTTTACCTATGTCTGGGGGCTGATCCTGATCCTGAATGCGCTGGGGCTTTTGCTGCTGCGGCGCTTCAATCAACACTTCCTCAAGCGCTGAGAACCGCCTGTACAGGCTCTATTCTGCCCAGTCCTGCACGTCCTTGAACGCGGCATCCCGCCTGCCCCGCACCCCGTCCCTGACGGCGCGGCGCATCAATGCCAGATAGGTGGCGCGCTGGTCGCCGTAAGCCGCCGCACGCCGCCACCAGCCCAACGCCTTGATCGCCGCAATGGGCCAGAACAGCACCGGGCCTGCCGCCGCGCGGTAGACCAGCAGCTGGTTGCGGTACATGTAATAGACCTTCCACAGCGGCGCGATGGGATGGCGGCCCATCTCGGTGCCGCAGTCGTGCTCGAACCGCAAGGCAGGATCAAACATGATCCGCCCGCCAAGGCTGCGCAGCTTCAGCGAATACAGCGTATCATCGCCATAGATGAACAGGCGCGCATCCGGATAGCCCGTCAGCTGCACCGCCTGTTTCGCCACGAAAAACCCGACGAAGGAGGCCCCGTCCACCTCTTGCAGGGCAGGGCTGGCATAGCCCGCATCCCCCACATGATAGCCGTCCCGCCCGTGGCGCAGGGTCGCCCAGAAATGCCGCCACGATCCAAAGGGGTTCATCACGGGACGGTTCATCTCGCAAATGCCGCCATCGGGGAAATACGTGGCCGCAACCCAGCCGTCATGGCTGCTGCGATCCCGCGCATGAAAGCCGGCCAGCGTCCCTGTCTGGGGCCGTGCATCGTCGTCCATCAACAGCAACCAGTCGGGGTCCAGATGCTGCATCGCGTGACGCATGCCTGCGCTAAAGCCACCCGCCCCGCCTGTGTTGGTCTCCAGACGCAGCACATGCAGGCGCGGGTCCTCCTGTGCGGCCAGCCAATCGCCCGTGCCATCGGTCGAGGCATTGTCGACCACCAGCACCCCCGCCAGATGGCGCGCATCCGCCGCCAGCAGGTGTGTGACGGTTTTCTGCAACTGGGCCAGACGGTCGAAAGTGACCACAAGGGCGATAAGACGGGGCTGTGACATGGGCCTGTGAGTGGGCGGAAATCGCTGCACTGTCAAATGGCAAAACGCCCCAAATGTTTCGCGCGCGAAACATTTTAGACCCTGTTTTAGACCCTGCTTTAGACTCTAATAAGGGCTATTGCTGGCGCAGCCAGTCCAAAAGACGGTCCCGCAAGGCAGGTGTAAACCCAGGGCCCGACAGCTTGAGCGCGCCGTTCGGCTGCACTTGGGCGCGCACACCTGCGGGCAGCTCGGCAGGTTTGGCGGGGGCCTCCTTGATCGGCGCAGGGCGCAGGGCGGTGGCAATCATGCTGGCCTCCTCTTCTGCGGTTTTGGGCGGGGTGGCTTGCAGGTTCTCACGCAGACGTGCGCCCAGACCTGCATCCTCTGACAGGGCTTTGGACAGCGCCAGCCCCGCCCGCTCGCCCAGGCTGGTGGGAAAGGCCAAGGCCCCGTCCAGTGCTCGCACCACGCTCAGGAAGCTGCGGATTTTCGACCGCTTCGCACGGCTGGCCGCGTGATAGATGCGCTGCAAGGCCTGCTTTTCGCTGTCGAACACGCCCTGGTCCACGGCCACGACGGCAATGCGCGCGCGCTCATAATAGCTGAGCCCGACGCGGATCTCGTTTTCCTCGACCATGGCCAGATAGGCCTCTGTCGCGTCCTGCGGAGTGCGCAGCAGGGCAAGGGCAGGGCGCGCGGTGCCGTCCTCGGCGCTCAGCCGCCCCAGCGCCTGCATCCGCCGCCAGCCAGAGATCAGCCCGTAGCGTGGCACTGCTTCCGGCCCCAGATCGGCCACTTCGATGGGGGTCTGCTGGCCACGGGCGCGCAGGCTGTCCATCAGGCTTTGCATCTCGCCTTCGTCGACGGCGACACGGTCGCGCACCAGATAGGCGGGGTCGATGTCCGCCAGCGGCAGCTCGAGGATCATCCGGCCTGTGGCGCGTGCGGTTGCCATCTCGTCGGTCAGTTCGGCCAAGGCGGCAGAAGCGGCCGCATCCCCCGCCACATGGGCGATGGGTGCGCGGATGCCCTCCCAGCCGTCTTTATGCTTGGGGAACATGGTTTTCGTCTCTAACACAGGGGTTTTGGACGGATCAGCCGGGGTCAGACGTTTGCGTTTGGCCATGTCATAAGCTCCTTTTGAGGGCAGCATGCGGGGACAATTTTAACATTTCCTGAGACCAGCGTACGGTGCCCCCACCGCCCCAAATGTTTCGCGCGCGAAACATTTATTCCGCCGCCTGTGTCTGGTCGTCCAGCGCATCACGGCGCCACGCGCCAATCAAAAGCTGCTTGAAGGCGGCATAGGTGGCGTCAAACGTCTCGCGCCCGCGCACATAGGTTTCGCGGTTGAAATCGCGGTAGTCGGCCTCGTAAATGCCCTGCACCTGCTCGCCTGCCTGCCCGATCAGCGCGGTAAACCCTTGACGGTGCGGGCTCAGCACGGGCCCCAGATAGGCCTGCATCAACCCCGCAAGCTCCGCCTGCTGGGTGTCGTCATAGCGCGTGATCACCGCGCGCACCGCGTCCCATTCAAAGTTCAGCCCGTCACGGCCCAAGGCACGGGCGGCCATGTTTTCGCTCTCTTCAATCGACCCGAAAGTCGCGTGCAGCATGTCGAAAAACCGCCCCGTGCTGTCGAACTCAAGGAAAGACGCGCCCAAAGGCACCAGCAGGATGTCGGCCGCAGCCAGCCCGTTGATGGTCAGATACCCAAGGGCAGGGGGCGTATCGAGAAAGATGATGTCATAGTCGTCCAGCACCCCGTCCTGATCCCAGATGTCCGACAGCGCGTCCCACAGCTTCCAGCCGCGCCCCTGCATGCGCCAGACAGGGATCTGGAACTCCGCCCAATAAAGGTTCAGCTGCGCGCCAATCAGATCAATGTTGGGCCAGTGGGTCGTCTGGATCAGGTCCTGCGTGCGGGTATCCAGTGCCTGATCCAGCGTGTCGTCAAGGGGCAGGGGAGCCTCGGACCGGTCCACACGGCGCTGGTTCTCGGTCTGCAAATGTTTCGCATAGTGACGCGCGATCAGGGGAAAGACGGTTTGCCATTCATCCGCCACGCTGCCGCCAAAGACGGAGGTCATCGAGCCTTGGCTATCCAGATCCACCACCAGCACCTTGTAGCCGTCCAGCGCAGCAGACATCGCCAGATGCGCGGCTGTGGAGGTCTTGCCCACACCGCCCTTGAAATTCGCCACCGAGACGATTTTCGCAGGCTGTCCCGCAGGGCGGTAGGGTTGATAGTTCTTGGTCTTGGCCCCTTGTGCGGCAAAATGCGCGCGCAGGGTCAGCACCTCCTGAAGGGTGAACCATTTGGCCCCGCCTGCGGTCTCGGACTGACCTTGCGGCAATTCGGGATGCGCCTTCAGGACGCGGCGGAAATGGCCCGGCGCGACGGGGATCAGATAGCGGGTAATCTCCCAGGTGGAGAAGGGACGCAGCTTGCGTTTCGTCCCGTCCTCCAGCCCGCGACTGGCCAGATCATCCCGCCCCGCTTCACACGCCGAGGCAATCGCCGCGAAATCCGCTGTGGTCGTCGGTGCGCCCAAAGCGGCAAGCGCCCCATCTGGGTCGATGTTGAAATACGGAGGAATGTCGGCCATGTGTATTCTCGCTGCTCTGACGCTTCATGTGCGCTCTTTTGACCAGCATACGCAAAAACATGCTACATGGAAGGAAAACCGCAACACATACGGCGATTCCTGCCTCTTTTCTCAGATAATGCGATGAAGACAGCCTCATAATCAGAGGTTTGCGGAAGAAATCCCAGCAAATTCCAAGTTATATCATGTTATTTATATGTTAAGGGGCCTTACCTGATCGCCCAAGCATTTGTTTTTTTTAGAGGAACTGGCTTTCTGAAACGTCCAAGTGACTCTGAACCCCCGATCAGGCGACTCTGAAACCACGCATATGCGACTCTGATCCCACGCTGCGCCGCTTTCCGAATCGTGGACGCAGCCTGTGGATAACTCTAGGGTGTCAGTGAAACCCCGAAAGAGGGTTCACCCTTTCAGGGACCGAGCACATGAGCAGTACATCCGGGCGCCTGCCCGATCATCACCCTACGCGGGACTTCTTTGTCTGCGACATCTTTGATGCCGCGCCCAAGGATGATCTGGGCACGATGGAGCATCCGATCTTTTCGCTCAGCACGCGGCCCGACCGCCGTGTGCTGTCCTATGCGCACAACGGCATCACGGTGGATGTGGTGCCCTCGGTGCGGGGCCGCGCCACGATCCACGACAAGGACATCCTGATCTTCTGCATCAGTCAGTTGATGGCCGCGATGAATGCGGGCCGCGAGATTTCCCGCACCCTGCAGCTACGCGCCCATGACCTGCTGGTGGCCACCAACCGCGAGACCTCCGGCGACGGCTATGCCCGTCTACGGGATGCTTTCGAGCGATTGGCCGGTACGCGCATCACCACCAACATGACTGTCGGTGACTATGAGGCGACCAGCGGCTTTGGCTTGATCGAGAGTTGGGAGATCATCCGCGCCTCAAAAGGCGGCCGCATGGTCAGCGTCACAGTCACCCTGTCCGAATGGCTGTTTCGCGCGGTGCTGGGTAAATCGGTGCTGACGCTGAACCGCGATTACTTCCGCCTGCGCAAACCGCTGGAGCGGCGCATCTACGAGCTGGCGCGCAAGCATTGCGGACGCCAGCGCGACTGGAAAGCGTCGGTGGCAACGCTGCATCACAAGTCAGGGTCTGCCGCACCGATCCGCGTGTTTCGCGCGGCCCTCAGACGGATGATCAAGGACGCCAATCTGCCTGATTACGATATGGCCGAGGAGGCGGATGATATGATGCGATTCACCCGCCAGCAGGTCATTGAGAGTGCCGGTATCGCGTTGCACCCCGACACGATCGAGGCCGCGCGCGATGTGGCACCAGGCTGGGACGTCTACGCGATGCAGGCCGAGTGGCAGGCGTTCTGGGAGGACACGGGCCGCAAGCGGCTGACCTCACCGGATGCGGCGTTTCTGGGGTGGCTGAAGGGCAGGGTGACGCGTTAGGTCCGCCCGCACGGAATCAAGGCCTTCAGGCCGCCGTGCAGCGCCTGCCCCTCCCACGGGCAGGCGCTTTCTTCAGGCTTGGTGGTTCAGTGAAGAGGCACGCCCCTGCTGAGACATAAAGTGGCAGAGAACGGATGTTGGAAGCGCCTCCCCAGGGGCAGGCGCGGCACGGCTCTCTCAAAGCGGCGCGTGCGAGAACACCGGTGGTTTGGCCCCAACCGCACGGGCGCGCAAAAACACCTCGGCCAGATCCAGCGCCTCGCGGATGCAGACGTCCATATCGATGTAGCGGTAGGTCGCCAGACGCCCTGTGAACGTGACGCCGGAGGTCCCCGCCGCAAGGTCCACGTATTGCGCCAGCATGGCTTTTTCTTCCACCAGCCGGATCGGGTAATAGGGGATGTCACCCTCTGCGCAATCGCGCGCGGTCTCGAAGGAGATCAGCGTCTTGGCATGATCCTCCCAAGGCGCGAAATGCTTGTACTCGGTGATGCGGGTGTGGGGCACATCGATATCGGCATAGTTCATCACAGGGCAGCCTTGATAATCACCCGAGAGGCGCTGGTGTGCAAAGTCCAGCGTGCGGTAGCCCAAGCGCCCCAGGCTGTGGCCAAAGTAGCCGTCCAGCGCGCCCGACCAGAACACATGGGCGTCTGCGGGGGCTGATGCAGGGTCGAAATGCGTCTCTAACACGAGGGTAATATCAGGGTGATCCAGCATCGCCGTAACCATCGCCGTATAGCCGTCTCGCGGGATGCCTTGGTGCGGATGGGCAAAATAGCTGTCGTCATAGCTGAACCGCAGCGGCAGGCGTTTGAGGATCGAGGCGGGCAGGGCGGTCGGGTCCACGCCCCATTGCTTGGTGGTGTAGCCTTCGAAGAAGGCGGCATAGAGATCGGGGCCGATCATCGCCAGCGCCTGTTCCTCGAAATTCTGCGGATCGGGCTGGCCGCTGGCCTGTGTGGCGATGAAGGCCTGCGCCTGCGCCGGTGACATCGTGCGGCCAAAGAACTGGTTGATGGTCAGCAGGTTCATCGGCATCGAAAAGACGCGCCCCCCCGAGGTGGTCAGCACCCGGTGGCGATACTCCATGAAGCGCGCGAACCGGTTGACGTAGTCCCAGACGCCCGTGTCGGCGGTGTGAAAGATATGCGGCCCGTAGACATGATGCAGCACGCCTGTCTCTGCGTCGCGCGCGGTGTGGCAATTGCCCGCTACATGATTGCGCGCCTCGACCACCGTGACGGGCTGGCCTGCGTCTGCCAGTTGCCGCGCAAGGACGGCACCTGAAAGGCCTGCGCCGATGATGAGGACGGGGCCGGTCATGCGCGTAGCCGTGCAGCGCCGAGCCGCGGATTGGCGCATAGACAGACGTAAGGTCCACTTGATGGCAGCCAAACACATTCCACAGAAGTGAGCAGCCCAGCCGTTGCCAAAGCGCCAATCCGGGGGGCGGATCGGCGCTGCGCGGCGGCCTGACGGCCTTGATTCCGCGCGCGGCCCATCTCAGGTTTTGTCGTAATAGTTGTACGTCTGGCGGATGCCTTCGGTCAGCGGCGTGATGTGGTCCTTCAGCAGCACCTGCACGTCGTCGCCATTGGCAATCACATCGCGCGGCTCGGTGGCCAGCAGATCCTCGGCGGGGATTTTCTCGTACTTGAGGGCGTTGCCTGTGGCCTCTTCAATCGCCTCGACCACATCCATCAGCGAGGTGGAGTGCCCCGCCCCCAGCATGTTGACGGGGTTTGTCTGCTCGCCCGCGGCCAGTTTGCGCGCCAGCGTGGCGATGCCATAGCCTACGTCACCGGCATAGATGAAATCGCGGCTTTGCTGGCCGTCGCCGTTGATGAAAACGCTATCGCCGGCAATGGCCGCACGGGTGAAGGCGTGGATCGCGGACTTCTTGTTGTCGGAGAACTTGCCATAGACATTGGTGAGGCGGATCACACTAAAGGTGCCCCCGCGCAGGGTGACGAGTTTTTCCAAAATCATTTCTTCGGCCGCCTTGGTGGCGCCATAGAAATTCTTGGGACAATAGGGGCTGTCGACCGAAACCTCAAACGTGCCGTCAAACAAGGCCCCCGCGGTGGAGATCAGAATGAACCGGTCCCCGGGCTGCACGGCCTGCATCACAAAGCGCGAAGGCTCGGCGATATTGGCGTCGATGAAATCCAGCGGGCGATCCTTTGATTCGGCGACGCGGGTTTCCCCTGCGAGAAAGACAAACACGCGGCCGCCTTCGGGGGTCTCGAGGCCTTCCAGAAAATCCAGCGCGCCCTGGGTATCATAGCCGCCGATATGCGCCGGCAGGTCCAGCGCTTCATAGCCGGGGGCAGGGTTGGACAGGTTGTCGACGATGACGGGAGACAGATGCGCGAACTGGTCGTCGTTCATGACATTGTCCAGAATGTTGCGTCCGACAAAGCCGTAGCCGCCCACAAGAACCAAAGAAGTGGAGTTTTTCATTGCGCAATATCCTTTTTACGTCCGTCACTGCTCCCGCGCGCTCTAAAGTGAAAACCGCCTGACTTCAAACGGGCTTTTGTGCCCAAGGAACTGGCAGGATTACGCTCATGCTATGTATTCCCCCTCTGCGTGCCCCATGACGTCAGGTTTCAGTTTGCGTTTTCAGACACATTACGACACATAGACGCAAATTAACTACTGGATGTTCTAAGGGGACTAAATCCGATGAAAGTACTGATTCTGGGCGGTGATGGTTTTTGTGGCTGGCCTAACGCACTTTACCTCTCAAACCGCGGTCATGACGTTATCATCGTCGACAACCTGAGCCGCCGTGCCATTGACCTTGAACTTGAAGTCGACAGCCTGACACCCATCCGCCCCATCGGCGAGCGTATCCGCGTCTGGGAAGAGCTGACCGGCAACAAGATCGGTTTCCACAATTTCACCGTGGGCGAAAACTACCACCGCCTGCTGACGCTTATTCAGGACGAAAAGCCCGACGCGATCATCCACTTCGCCGAGCAGCGCGCAGCGCCCTATTCGATGAAATCGGCCTATCACAAGCGCTACACCGTTTCGAACAACCTCAACGCCACCAACGACGTGCTGGCCGCGATTGTAGAATCCGGTCTGGACATCCACCTTGTTCACCTTGGCACCATGGGCGTCTACGGCTACGGCACCGCCGGCATGCAGATCCCCGAAGGGTACCTCAAGGTGCGCATCGACACACCAAAGGGTGAGAGCGAGCAGGAAATCCTGTATCCTACCAACCCCGGTTCCATCTACCACATGACCAAGTCGCAGGATCAGTTGTTCTTCCACTTCTATAACAAGAACGACGAAGTCCGTATCACCGACCTGCATCAGGGCATCGTCTGGGGCACCCAGACCGAAGAGACCCGCAAGGATGAGCGTCTGATCAACCGCTTCGACTACGATGGCGACTATGGCACCGTGTTGAACCGCTTTATCATGCAGGCCGCAGTTGATTATCCGATGACCGTGCATGGCACCGGTGGTCAGACCCGTGCGTTCATCCACGTGCAGGATACCTGCCGCTGCATCGAGCTGGCGCTGGAGAACCCGCCCAAGAAAGGCGACCGCGTCAACATCCTTAACCAGATGACGGAAACCCACCGCGTGCGCGATCTGGCCAACATGATCAAAGACAAGATGGGCGCCGAGATCGCCTTTCTCGAGAACCCGCGCAACGAGGCGGACGAGAACGATCTGCACGTCGCCAACGACAAGTTCCTCGGTCTGGGTCTGAGCCCGATCAAGCTGGGCGACGGCGTCATGGACGAGGTCAAAGAGATCGCGGCCAAATACGCCGACCGCTGCGACAAGACCAAGATCCCTTGCGTCTCGCTTTGGAAGTAA
>CALAIJ010000315.1 GCA_937923365.1 uncultured Sulfitobacter sp. | reverse complement strand
CCCCTGCTGATCGGCTTCATTCTGGGTGGCATGATGGAGGACAACTTTGCGCGCTCCATGCAGCTATATGATGGCATTGGATTCATCTGGGAACGCCCGATGACGCTGGGGCTTCTGGTGATCGCGGCCATTCTGGTTGTGCTGCCAAGCTACCGCGCAAGGCGTGCAAAGGCCCGCGCGGAGGGCGTTGCAGAGGGCGACTGAGCATCGACACGCCGGACAGCCCTTCAGGTCCGATCAACGTCTGTTTTACCGGCCCATCAGACTTTCAATGCGGACGGCGTTCGCCTGCCCCCTTGAGCCAAGGCACCCACAGGGCTATTGCAGTCTTTAACAGGAGCCCTGCATATGTCGATCAACAGCTTTGGCCATCTTTTCCGCGTGACCACTTGGGGCGAAAGCCACGGGCCTGCTTTGGGGGCAACGGTAGATGGCTGCCCTCCGGGTGTGCCGATCACACCTGAAATGATCCAGCACTGGCTGGACAAGCGCAAACCGGGGCAGAACAAATTCACCACCCAGCGCCGCGAAGCGGATGAAGTGCGCATCCTCTCTGGCGTATTCGAAGGGGTGACCACGGGCACGCCGATCCAGCTGATGATCGAGAACACGGATCAGCGCTCCAAAGACTACGGCGACATCATGGACAAGTTCCGCCCCGGTCATGCGGACATCACCTATTTCCAGAAATACGGCGTGCGCGATTATCGCGGCGGCGGGCGGTCTTCGGCGCGCGAAACCGCGTCGCGTGTGGCGGCTGGCGGTCTTGCCCGCGAGGCGATCAAGGCAATTGCACCGGGTGTGCAAATCACGGGCTACATGGTTCAGATGGGGCCGCATATGATCGACCGCGATGCGTTCGACGCGCGCGAGATTGCCAACAACCCGTTCTGGGTGCCGGACGCGCAGGCAGCTGTCGATTGGGCAGAATATCTGGACGGCCTGCGAAAATCAGGCTCCTCCGTGGGCGCGATTATCGAGGTGACGGCCAAGGGCGTGCCCGCGGGCATCGGCGCGCCGGTCTATGGCAAGCTCGACACTGATCTGGCCGCAGCGATGATGTCGATCAACGCGGTCAAAGGCGTGGAAATCGGGGAAGGCATGTCAGCCGCGATGCTGACCGGAGAGTTGAACGCGGACGAAATCTCGGCCCCGTCGCCTTCGGAAGACATTGTCGAGATCATGCTGGATGGCGCCACGCTGGACGGCACGGGCGCGTACATCGTCCGGCCACAAAATGCCAACGACAAAGAACGTTGGTTCATGGTCAAGAACGTGCACCATTACGTGCCCAAAGACGACGGCATTCTGTTGCAGGTCGCGCGCAAGGAACTGAACAAGCGGCTTATCTCAAGCGGCAACCTGCCCGTCGTGATCCCGTCGGGGCCGCGCTATTCGTCGAACCATTCGGGCGGTATTCTGGGTGGGATCAGCACGGGGCAGGACATCGTCGTGCGCTTTGCGGTCAAGCCTACTTCCAGCATTCTGACCACCCGCAAGACCATTACCAAGACGGGCGAAGACACCGAGATCATCACCAAAGGCCGTCATGACCCCTGTGTCGGCATCCGTGCCGTGCCCGTTGGTGAGGCGATGATGGCATGCGTGATTTTGGATCACCTGTTGCTGCACCGAGGTCAGGTCGGTGAGAACCGTGGGCATATCGGACCTGCCTAACTGACGGAGAGTGCTGCTTGCCTGTCTGGCGCTGTAGCCTTTTGTGGGATCGGCATCTCAAGCGGGTCTTAGAATATCCTCGATACCGCGCACAGCCCCTTCAAGCACACCTAAAGGCAGGCGGGACCTCACCAACATCCGTAGACCGATGTATTGCGTCAACAGCACGTTGGCGAGCCTGAGACGGTCGGCGTCAGCAAGTCCCTCCAGTTGCGGGGCATCCCCAAGCGCATATTCAAAACCCTTTTGCATCTTGGCCATGCCGATATGTACCGCCTTAGCAATATCGGTGTCATCGGCGGCGGCCCCTGCGGCGGCAGTACAAAGCAGGCATCCGCGATGATCCCCACCCTCTGATGCGGCAACCACCCCAGCGAACAGACCGGTGATCCGCGCGCTGCCATCCGTAATAGAGCGGTCGCGCAACACCTCGACGGCACCATCGACCGCGGCGGTCTCATACCGATCCAGGACCAGTAGAAACAAGTTCTTCTTGTCTTTGAATGCTTTGTACAAACTGCCGCGGGTAAGGCCCATCCCCTCTAGCAAGTCGGGCAGGGATGCGTCCTGATAGCCGTGCCGCCAAAAGACCTGCATCGCGGCCTCTAGCGCATCGTCTGTATCGAACTCTCTGGGTCGGGCCATGGGTGCTCCAATTCTTGTCGGCCCAACATATAATTCGGAACTGACTGTTACACAACTCACGGAGAGGTGTTTTGTGTGTCACCAGATTTGCGCCTAGGTTCCATTCAACGCAACACGTACACCTATTGGAAAGGTCCTGACATGAAACATCTCTTTGTCCTCATCCTTGGCGCAACACTGGTCTTTGGCGGCGTGACAGCGTCGCTTGCCGATACCTCGGGCAGCTTTCGCGGTGCCAGCAATCACGTCACCACCGGCAATGTGACCGTCACCAAGAACGCGGACGGCACGGCGACGATCACACTTGCCAGCAACTTCTCGCTGGATGGCGCGCCAGACCCTTGGGTGGGCCTTGGCCGCAACGGCAAATTCGTCCCCGCGACCAACGCAGGCAAACTGAAATCAAAGACAGGCGGCCAAAGCTATACCGTGCCGGCAGGTGTTGATGTGGATAGCTTCAACGAGGTCTACATCTACTGCGTTCGTTTCAACGTGCCCTTGGGTGTCGCGACGCTGAAGTAACACGCCCTTGCAAGTCGGCGCTGGGAGGGGCATCACGCCTTTATGCCCGACCGGATGACACAGAACCGACCCGGCCGCGCCATTGCTCTCAAGCTTGGCGCGGTTTTTCTGTTTATGGTGATGGCCGCCCTGATCAAAGCGGCCTCGGATGCGATGCCTGCGGTGCAGGCGGTTTTCTTCCGGTCTTTCTTTGCGATCCCGATCATTGGTGTCTGGCTTTGGCATACGGGCCATTTGCATGACGGGCTGATCCCGCAAAACCTGATGGGTCATGTCTGGCGCGGGTTGATCGGCACCAGCGCGATGGCACTGACGTTCGCAGGTCTGGCGATGCTGCCCCTGCCCGAAGTAACCGCCATTGGGTATGCAACGCCGATGTTCACCGTGGTGTTGGCCGCCCTGCTGCTGGGCGAGCGGGTGCGCCTGTTTCGCCTTTCGGCAGTGGCACTGGGGCTGGTGGGCGTGGGCATCGTGATCGCGCCGCGCCTGTCCTTTGATGCGGGCTATTCGGACATGGCGACTTTGGGCGCGCTCTTTGTGCTGGCCGCCGCGATCCTGCGCGCTTTGGTGCAAATCCACGTGCGCCGTCTGGTGCAGACCGAAAGCACCTCGGCCATCGTCTTTTACTTTTCGCTGACGGCGACCTGCCTGTCGCTGGTCACGCTTCCCTTGGGCTGGTTGTTTCCCGTGCTGGCCTGGACAAATCCGGGGTGGTTTGCGGCGGGGCTTGTGATCTTAGCGGGACTGATCGGGGGCGTGGCACAGATCATGGTGACATCCTCCTACCGCTTCGGCTCGGCTTCGATGCTGGCACCCTTTGACTATGCCTCGATGATTTTCGCCTCTCTGATTGGCTGGTTCGTCTTTGCCGAAGTGCCAACCCCCACTATGCTGGTTGGCGCAGCGCTTGTTATCGCGGGCGGCGTGCTGATCATCTGGCGCGAACGTCAATTGGGCTTGGATCGCAGCAAGTCCAAGGGCAAAGTCCCCCCACACGGCACTCCCGGCTAAAGGAATCACAACAATGTCTGACACCGACGACCACAAACAAAAGATGCAGGAACGCCAAGCCAAGCAGCGCGCACGGACGGCTGAATTGAAAGACCCTGAAAAAGGTCTGGTTCTGGTGCACACGGGCGCGGGCAAGGGCAAGTCTTCGTCCGCCTTTGGTGTTGTCATTCGCGCCCTTGGCTGGAAGCAAAAAGTGGGCGTTGTCCAGTTTATCAAAGGCAAATGGAAGACGGGCGAGCGCCAGTTCTTTGACCGTCTTGGCGAAGTCACATGGCACACCATGGGCGAAGGCTTTACCTGGGACACGCAAGACAAAGACCGCGACATTGCCGCCGCTCAAGCCGCGTTCGCCAAGGGCGTCGAGATGATGTCCTCGGGCGACTATGACCTGATCGTGCTGGATGAGATCAACATCGCCATGCGCTATGATTACCTGAGCGTGGAGGACGTGCTGTCGGGCCTTGACGCACGCGACGCACGCACGGGCGTGGTGCTGACAGGGCGCGATGCCAAGCCCGCGCTTTGCGAATACGCCGATCTGGTAACGGAAATGACCGAAGTGAAGCACCCCTTCAAAGCAGGGATCAAAGCCCAGCGCGGCGTGGATTACTAAGATGACGCAGAAGGTTGCATTGGTCACTGGTGCTGCGCGCGGGATTGGGTTGGCAACGACCAAACTGTTCATCGAACAAGGCTGGCTGGTGGCCATGCTGGACCGTGATGCAGACGAATTGGCCCGTGCCGCCACGGACGTGGGCCAAAGCGCGAGCGCGTTTGACTGTGATGTCTCAGATCCTGACGCAGTGACCCACGCAGTCTCGGGCGTGCTGGACCACTTCGGCCGGATCGACGCTTTGGTGAATAACGCGGGCGTGGCCGATTTTGGCCCGATCGAGGAAACCGACTTTGCCCGTTGGCGCCGTGTGATGGCGACCAATCTGGACGGTGTGTTTCTGATGACACAGGCCTGCACTGCATCCCTCAAGAAGACATCGGGGGCGATCCTGAACATCGCCTCCATTTCGGGCCTGCGCGCCTCAACTCTGCGGGTGGCCTACGGCACCTCGAAGGCAGCGGTGATCCAGTTGACCAAGCAGCAAGCGGCGGAACTGGGCGAATACGGCATCCGTGCCAATTGCGTTTGTCCCGGCCCGGTTCGAACCAAACTGGCAATGGCTGTGCACACGCAAGACATCATCGACGCGTACCATGATGCGATCCCGCTGAACCGTTACGGATCAGAGCGCGAAATTGCGGAAGTGATCGTGTTCCTGTGCTCGGACAAGGCCAGCTATGTCACGGGTCAGGTGGTCGCCTCTGACGGCGGTTTCGACAGCACGGGCGTCGGCCTGCCTGCCTTGCGGGACTGATCAGCTTTTGGTGGGCACCGCCTGAAAATCGGTGATGTGGTAGGTGGTACCTTCGGCGGCCGCTTCGATCTCCAATGCGCCAACACCGTTGAAATCTTTGTCCAACACGGCGATGGGCGGCGTGGCGTAAAGCGGGATTTTCCCTTGCCGCACGTCAATCGCTACCGTTGGCCGCGCGCCCGTGGTCACGACCAATGTGACATGATGGGTCTCGGTCTTGGAGAATGTGAGATGCGGATAGGGGTCTTCTGCGCCATTAATAACGCGCAAGCGGTCCTTTTCGAACTGCAATACAATGGCCCGGTTACCGCTGGTATCGCGCAGGGTCAGGCGTGTGGGCGTGGCATCATGCGTGTCGCGCAGGCCGGACCAGCTGACCTGATAGCGCTTCGGGATGGCGTGCGGGGCAGCTTGCAGCACAGCGTGGCCCCCGACCTTTGAAGCGGCTTTGGCCCCTTCAGGCGCGATGGTCACAGGCGAGGTTCTAACATCCCAAGAGACGGGGATCGCTTTCGGCGCTTCGGCAGCGGAGGCTGCCTGCGACTTGCCAAGAGGCCACAGCCCTGCGTTGCGCGTCACTTCCAGCCGATCCTGCACAGAGGCACCACAAGCCGTCAACAATAGGGCCGCCCCAATGGCGGTTACACCGATGTATTTCCTAGACATTCTTTTTCCTGCTCTGATCGGAGACCTTTGAAGCAAACGCCCCAGCCTCTCTGATTGATTTGTTAACCTTTCATTAACACTTACTATCATGGCGGGAACTTTCGTCAAATACGGGAAGTGCACTATTTTGTGTCAACCTATTGACGTGGGGTCAGGCCCAAGCACCTATGTTACGTCACAGAAAAACCCCCGCAGCATGTCATTGCTACGGGGGCTTGCGCCGTTTGGACTGTGGTGGTGCGTTACACGCGGACCAGCTTTTCGTAGCTCTCTGCGATGTCGCGGGTGATGGCACCAACCTCAAAATTGTAGTCACCGATTTGGCCCACTGGCGTCACCTCGGCGGCGGTACCGGTCAGCCAGCACTGCTCGAAGCCTTCAAGCTCCTCGGGCATGATGTGACGCTCATGGACCTTGATCTGTTTCTCCTTCAGCATCCCGACGACAGTTTGCCGCGTGATGCCGTTCAGAAAACAATCGGGATCAGGTGTATGCACTTCGCCATCCTTGACGAAAAAGATGTTGGCGCCCGTGGCTTCGGCCACATAGCCGCGGTAGTCGAACATCATCGCGTCGGAACACCCTTTGGCCTCGGCTGCGTGCTTGGACATGGTGCAGATCATATAGAGACCTGCCGCTTTGGCATGGCTGGGGATCGTTTCAGGGCTGGGCCGCTTCCACTTGGAAATGTCGAGCTTGGCCCCTTTCATCTTGGCGTCGCCGTAGTAGGCGCCCCACTCCCACGCGGCGATGGCGAGGCGCACGGGGTTCTTGGCCGATGCGACACCCATATCTTCGCCGGCACCACGCCATGCGATGGCGCGCACGTAGGCGTCTTGCAGACCGGAGGCGGCCAGTACTTCGACCTTTGCGGCCTCGATCTCGTCAATGGTCCACGGAATTTCGAAATCGACCATCTGCGCGGATCGCTTGAGCCGTTCGGAATGCTCGCGGCTTTTGAAAATCTTGCCGTTGTAGGCGCGTTCGCCTTCGAACACAGAGGACGCATAGTGCATGGCGTGGGTCAGAATGTGCACATTGGCGTCGCGCCAATCCACCATCTTGCCGTCCATCCAGATGTGACCGTCGCGGTCGTTGTAAGCACCAGCCATGGTATGTCCCTCTCGTTTTGTCGAATGTTGCGCGCGATACGTCCGCTTCGGACATAATCTTGCGCCAAACCTGTCACGGGCTACCCATTCACTCTTGGAATGTCAACAAGGCTGACGTACCCTAACGGCGCATTATTGACGAGAGCCATCATGACCGACAGACGCCCCCCCTCTTCCAGCGGCGAAAGCCTGTTGTTTCTGACCGATGAACAACTGCGGCAGGGGATTGAGGCGATGTTCTTTGCCTATCGCGGGTTCACAGCCGATCCCGACCGTATTCTGGAGGGGTTGGATTATGGCCGCGCCCATCACCGCGCCATCCACTTCATCAACCGTGCTCCGGGGACGAAGGTCAGCAACCTGCTGGATATTCTCGGGGTCACAAAGCAATCGCTGAACCGTGTATTGCGCAAACTGATTGCGGATGGTCTGGTACAAAGCAGAGTGGGGCGGAACGACAAACGCGAGCGGCATCTGTATCTGACAGACGAAGGCCGTGCGTTGGAGCGAACCCTGTCAGACGCCCAACGCGCCCGTATGCGCAGCGCCTACCGCGCGGCAGGTCCCGATGCGGTGGCGGGCTTTCGCAAGGTGCTTGAGGCGATGATGGACGTGGATATGCAAGCCAGCTACACCCGACTAAAGGAGAGCGGCGCATGAACGAAATGGACGCACACCTGCTGATCGTCGACGACGACGAACGTATCCGCACCTTGTTGCAGAAATTCCTGATGCGGAATGGCTTTCTGGTGACGGCCGCCCGCGATGCTGGCCATGCGCGACGCATCCTGTCGGGGCTCGACTTTGACCTGATCGTCATGGACGTCATGATGCCCGGAGAAGACGGTCTGTCGCTGACCCGCGATCTGCGCAAGACCATGGACACGCCCATTCTGCTGCTCACTGCCAAGGGCGAGACCTCCAACCGGATCGAAGGGCTGGAAGCGGGTGCAGATGACTATCTGCCCAAACCGTTCGAGCCCAAGGAACTGCTGCTGCGCATCAACGCCATTCTGCGCCGCGTGCCCGATACCTCTGCCGAGGATACCGCGCCCAAAGTCCTCAGCCTTGGACCCATCCGCTATGACATGGAACGTGGCGAGATGTGGCAGGGCGATGATCTGGTGCGCCTCACGGCCACCGAGATCCAGCTGATGAATATATTCTCTGCCCAGCCCGGAGAACCGCTGAGCCGCGCCAAGCTGGTCGAGGAATTGGGGCGCGACCGCGGACAGGCACAAGAACGCGCCGTCGATGTGCAGATCACCCGCCTGCGCCGCAAGATCGAAGAGAACCCAAAGCAACCCCGCTACCTGCAAACCGTGCGTGG
>CALAIJ010000314.1 GCA_937923365.1 uncultured Sulfitobacter sp. | reverse complement strand
TGAGGACAGGCTTTGGTTGATGCTGCGGAAGGACGGATCCAACATCGCAACGGCCCATTTCATGCCAATGAAGATCTGCGTACCCGCACGCGGCTTCAACTGGTTGATCTGCTGCTTGAGGTATGTCGGGTTCTGGCTGGTCGGAATGATCCGCTCGTAGCTATAGCGTGGGCACACGGTGTCATAGCGTGTGTTCTGCTGGGTGCCTGACTGGATCGAATAGGTGTTCCACTGGAAGTGTTGCATCTGCGTATAGAAGCGCGATGTGTTCAGCGTTGTGGTGTTGAATTCTCCGTTGTCGAACTCAAGACAATGCGAATAGCTGTGCAGCTGATTGACGTTCAGGCGGTCAAAAATCAACGGACCCGCATTCACGTGCTGTGAATAGGGGACGAGGTTGATCGAGATCAAATCCGCGTTCGCAGGCGACAAAACGGTATCAATGAACGTCCCTGCAGCATCCTGCATGTTGCTCATCTTGTTGTTGTCATTCATCGAGCCTGACACGTCCAGCACCATGGAGATCTCAACCTTGTTGACCTTTTCTTCGGCGCGGGCATTGGCAGGCACGGGCAGGGTGCTTTGACCCAGTGCACCCATGAATTGTGTGTTCATCATTGTGGAGGCATCCACTTCCACGGTGCGGAAGTTCAGGCCGTCGGTCACGGTGACGGAGGACACGTAGTTGCCCATGCCGGACTTATCAAAGTAGTCGCGCACAACCGCTTCGGGGTCCAGTGACTGTTCCATGTCGGCAGCCGCCAGAACCGCACGGTCCGCAACAGCCTGAAGGCGGGTGCGTTCCCATTCGTTGCGCATCAGGTCAGCACCAATGCCGCCCACCATCACAAGCATCAGTACCATGAAGCAGGCAAAGAGGGTCATCATCCCGCTTTCCTGTTTGGCAAACTGTCCCAGATACTGCAGAACGGCGTCCTGCCGCTGGCTCATCTTGGCTTGGCTACGTTTCATTGTCATACCTTTCAGGCCGCCCCAGCAGAGAGGGAGCCGACACAAGTCACGGAAAAATCCTTGATCATCTTGTGCCCCGCGAATGGGGCTGAAATGGGGCGCGAAGAGGGCAAAACATTGAGTTTTAACGGTATTTTCACTTGTTAAGGGCCCTGAAACGGCGTGTTTGTTGCTGTTTTCAGAACGTTTAAGCTGCTGGCAGATCCTTTGGTGCCGCAGGGGAAACAATCGGGGTCATCGGGATAATCCAGGACCAACCAGGCTTTTCCGTCCACGGGCGACAGCACCGGACCCGTATTGCTGCCGCCCGTTTGGAGTGTCAGTTTGTCAGACGCAGGTTCTGGATCTGGCGGGCAATGGCCTCAAAGACACCGGCGATGCTGTTGCCGTCCGCGGCAAAGAAATGCGCAGGCGAGGAGGCGCAGTCGCGCATCTGTTGCTCCGGTGTGCCGGGTGCCTCAAAGGCGATGGTGTAGACCACAACCGGGCGCGGCGATTGCCCTTTGGCCAGATCACACTGGGCAAAGAAGCTGGCCACATTGGTGCCTGCCGTGCTGATCTGCATACGCTCACCACCGCGACCACGGCCCAGTTCACGTGTCGGGTTTTCCAGATCCATCGCATCGTCCGGGCGCACCTGCTCGGTGATTTGGCCGTCTGTCATCAGGATGATGTATTTGACCGCCGTTGGGTCAGAGTAATCTGCAGGCCGGCCGTCAAACTCTGGCGCTACCTGACCATCACCAATCAATGCAGACACATCGCCACGAGAGGAAGGATCCAGCAAGGAGACGGCATACTTCATGGCATAATGTGTGCCTGTACCATCGTGCATCCGCATGCTGCCGATCAGACCTTTCAGGTCATCCGCATCATTGGACAGGTACTGGATCGAGGTTTGGTCCTGCGGGCACCAGCCCCAGTCCATCACCGCAGCGGCAATAGGCCAGTTCATAAAGTGGGAAACCTGCACGCTGTTACCCGAGGGCAGAGTGTCATGCTGAAAGGTGCCGGGGTTCATCTCTATACAAGAGGACACATTGGGATGGACATAGCGGATGCCTGCATCCGGCCCCGTGCCGCCGGGAAGGGCTGCGTCCAGCAAACCGTGGCTTTCGGCCTCTGGAATGCCGCCGTCGGCTGCATCCAGTGGCTGGGCCGGCAGGCGTTGCCCGCCCATACGGTCAAACATGAATGGGCCCGGATTGGTCTGGCCCGCATAAGGGATCAGGCTGATTGTCGTGAACTCATCCGCGCCGTCATCCAGCAAAAGGTCTACGAACTCTTGCGCGGCGGGACGCAGATCGTTCATCCGGTTGGAGAACCGCATGGAGCCGGAGATGTCCAACACCAGCGAAACCTCGATGTTGCGCGCCAGTTCGGAAGCGGTGGAGGACGCAGGAACGGGCAGGGTGTCCACGCCCAGATATCCCATGAACTGCGTGCGCATGGGTTTGAACGCGTTGACGGTGACTTCGCGGATGTTGTTGTTGTCAGTCACCTGCACATCAGAAACAAAGTCCGCCAATCCTGACTTGGCAAAGTAGTCGTTCACAACCGCTGCCGGATCAATGTCCTGATCCAGATCGGCCGCTGCCAGTGCGGCGCGGTCAGAGACCCCCTGAAGCCGTGTGCGCTCCATCTCGTTGTGCATCAGGTCCACCCCGATGCCCCCCACGATGATCATCATCACCACCATGAAGCAGGCGAAAATGGTCATCGACCCGTCTTCGTTCTGGGCAAAGGGGACAGGGGAAGGATGCGATGCGGCAGCATGCTGATTTTTTGCGGTGTCGGCAAACATTTTACGAGTTCTCTACAACAGGCCCCCCAGCCAGTGTCGGGCCCCGCAGATTGGGTGCCTTGTGTCCTAGATCGGTCCAGAATGTGGCCGAAATGGGGCGAAAACGATGAATTGTGTTAAATTTTGGCTCACATTGGGGTGAGAAGTTGCCGTCTTCCGAACAGTTCAGGCTTCTTGCCCAGATTGTAGAAAATGCGCAAACAATAGGCTTTAAGGATGAATAAAGGTGCACTTGGCAAACTGCATGTTACGGTAAGGCCGCAGGGCTGAGTCGTGTCATCACGCTACCAGCCATATCCAAGGAGAACCCCATGACCCCCGCCAATGAGCCGAGCTTTCGCGAAAGTGTTGACATGATGTTCAACCGTGCCGTCGCTTTGATGGACCTGCCGCCGGGGCTGGAGGAGAAAATCCGCGTCTGTAACGCCACCTATACCGTGCGTTTCGGCGTTCGGCTGCGCGGCGGGATCAAGACGTTTACGGGCTACCGCTCTGTGCACTCCGAACATATGGAGCCGGTCAAAGGCGGCATCCGCTTTAGCCTTGGGGTCAATCAGGACGAGGTCGAAGCTCTTGCGGCCCTGATGACGTATAAGTGTTCGCTGGTCGAGGCGCCGTTTGGCGGCTCTAAAGGGGGCTTGTGCATCGACCCGCGCGAATACGACGAGCATGAGCTGGAGCTGATCACGCGCCGCTTTGCCTACGAGTTGATCAAGCGCGACCTGATCCACCCCGCACAGAACGTGCCCGCCCCCGATATGGGCACCGGAGAGCGGGAGATGGCGTGGATTGCCGACCAGTATAAGCGCATGAACACAGCCGAGTTGAATGGCGTTGCCTGCGTCACAGGCAAGCCCATCAATGCGGGCGGTATCCAGGGCCGGACGGAGGCCACGGGCCGCGGTGTGCAATATGCGCTGCATGCGTTCTTCAAGGACGAACAGGGCATGCAGAAGGCCGGTGTCACAGGCACGCTCAAGGAAAAACGGGTCATTGTGCAGGGCCTTGGCAATGTGGGCTACCACGCGGCTAAATTCCTGTCCGAAGAGGACGGCTGCAAGATCACCGCCATCATCGAACGCGACGGGGCCATTCACGATGAAGGGGGGCTTGATGTCGAAGGTGTGCACCAGTGGATTGCCAAGCACGGCACTATTACCGGCTATCCCGACGCAACGGTTGAGGCAGATGGCGCCAAGTTCCTTGAGGCCGATTGCGACATTTTGATCCCCGCCGCCCTTGAGGCCGTGATCAACATGAGCAACGCGGCAAACGTCAAAGCGCCGCTTATCATCGAAGCGGCCAATGGCCCCGTTACGGCTGGTGCGGATGAAATCCTGCGCAAGAAAGGGACGGTGATCATTCCCGACATGTATGCCAATGCAGGCGGTGTGACGGTCAGTTACTTCGAGTGGGTCAAGAACCTGTCGCATATCCGCTTTGGCCGGATGCAGCGCCGCGCCGAGGAATCGCGCCACCAGCTGGTCGTTGACGAGCTGGAGCGGATCAGCAAGGACAGTTCCATCAACTGGACGCTGAGCCCTGATTTCAAACAGAAATACCTGCGCGGGGCAGGCGAGCTTGAGCTTGTACGCTCGGGCCTCGATGACACCATGCAGACGGCCTACCAGTCTATGGCGGCGGTCTGGCACGGGCGCGACGACGTGGATGATCTGCGCACGGCGGCCTATCTGGTCAGCATCGACAAGGTGGCCGCCAGCTACCGCGCCAAAGGCTTGTAACAAAAGCGCGCGGGTGCCTTATGCAGGCATCCGCGCGTTTTGCCGTCGGGCTTACTGCACCATACGGAAGTAGGGTGCGCGGTAGACGTCTTCCATGCCAGCACCGCCACAAAACCCCATGTCCATGTTGCTGGTGCCGTCGATCTTGGCGGCTGATACAAAGGACGCGCCTTGGATGCCGTTCGCATTGGCGGCAAATTCGATGTCGCGCATGGCGATGATCTGCCCGTTATAGACGCTAAGGGACGAGGCCGCGTGAAAGCCACCCATGGTCATCAGGGATGCGCCGCCGCCAACCGCACAATTGTCATTGCGCCCGATTTCAAGGCCCGAGGGCGAGTTTAACGAATTCGCGCCTGTGTCGGTCGTGGCAACGACGACATCCTCAAGGATCACGCCATTGGCGAATTTGACCTCGCAGTTGCTGATGAACACCATTGATGTGTAAACGCCGGGATCCATCGTGATCTTGCCAGAGCCGCCGCAGGACAGGCGGTTGATCCTGTTGGGCTCAAAATGTTCCGGCAACAGATTTTTGACATTGCCGCGCAATTCTTGGGACAGATCGTAAATCCCGCCAGCTGTAATGTAGTCTGGGGTGTTTTCGGTAGAGCCGTTCCAGAAGCTGCTGATGATATCCGGTAGCTTGTTGATAATCCGCAAGCGGTACTCACCCGAACGCAGCGCCGTTTGCAGGCCTTCGTTCTTTTCAAAGCCCGAGTTGGGGATATCCAGATCATCAAGGTTGGGCATCGACACGATTGTGCCCGGCTCAAAATAGTTGTTCTGGTTCAGGCTGACATAAGAATTCGAATGGATGCAAAAGTTGTCGCTGAAAGAGTTGTTGGACTGGATATCGACCACACCGTCAGCCACAAACCCTTCGGTGAAGCAGGGTGGGTAGTAGGTTGAATAGATCGATTCAACCGTCACATCAAAAGTGTCCTGCCCGATCATGCTTAGCAAAATGGTGTTCGAGGCGTTGTCGCGTGACGCATTCATCTGCGAATAGACCCGAACAGCCGAGCGCGAGTTGGCATTCGCCGTGAATGTGTTCTGCGCAAAATCCCATGTGCCGAATTCCACGTCGCTTTGCATCACGGGTGAGGTGCCGAACTGGTGGGGGGGCAACATGCCTGTGATCGTGTTCATCGCCGTTGTCTTGGCGGTCGCGACCGATTCATCCTCGCGGGTGTAAAGGGCCGCATGGGCCGCCGTGTCTGTGGCGATCTGAAGCTGCGTGCGCTCTGAGATGACTTTGTTAAAGTCCACAGCCAAGCCGCCCATCACAAGAAAGATCATCGCGAAACTGACGGACATGATTGTCGCTGAACCCTCTTCGTCTTTGACAAAGTTGTTGGGTTTGTTGTTTTCAGGAAAGGTGAACATTTTATTCTCCTAGAACTCGATAATGTGTTGGGCGTTAACACCAATGTCGATGCCGCTGAACGCACTGGTCATAAAATTGAGCGGCATCAGATCAGAGGCGGGAACCGTCAGCGCGGTCTGGATCAGGCCACCAGAAATCAATGAGTTCACCGAAATCTGCGCGTCGATATAGGCCAGCTCTGCCTGAATATAGGCCTCAACCTCGTCCGCGTTTTCGAGACGTCCGAGCGAGAAGGCGCGGTTGCCATCTTGCACCACACGCAGCAGTTGGGATTCAGTGAAAAACACCATCGAGATGTTCATCACAAAGGCCAACAGGATCGCGTAGATCGGAAACCAGATCACGGATTCGATTGTCGCACTGCCGTCCTCGTCCTTGAGAAATGCAAAGATCGGATTGCTTGTCTTTGTCATATCGGTCGCCTCACTTTTTACTTGCTCGAAGTTTGTTGTTGTTGAGAATAGTTTTTACTCGGAAGACGGGAATATTTGAGGCGCCATTATGTTAAGAACAAGATTGATACCTGAAGTTTCGCCTTTTTTTATGGGTTTTCCCAACAAATGACAGAAGCCAAAGGGTTAACAATCATGTGTTTGCAGGGGGTTAATGGTAAGCTGGCGCAGACAGAAATTAACCTTTTCAGCGGGCAAAACAGTGTAATTTTTGCGTGTGGTTTAGGCAACACAACGCCCCATGCCCTGCGCGAAGGGGCGGCTCTTATCCATCAATTCAGGCAGCGCGCCGTGCTTTGATGCAAGATTGAGGCAGCACATGCGCCTCAAGTCGCGGGTCCGTCATGCCCTTTATCAAGGGGGACAATCACGAGAATCCCACCAACTCGCGCAGCGGATATTGCACCTTGCCCTCAGGTTTGCCACGGTACGCTCAACAGAATTGTTCAGGGGCATGTCATGCGGTTTTCAGGTTTGCGTATTCTGCGCGAAGGCCTCACGGGCAACAAAGGGTGGGGGCCGCATTGGCGTGATCCCGAACCCAAGACCGAATATGATGCGATCATTATCGGTGGCGGCGGGCACGGGCTGTCGACGGCCTATTATCTGGCCAAGAACCATGGCATGACCAACATCGCCGTGCTTGAAAAAGGCTATCTTGGCGGCGGCAATGTTGGGCGCAACACGACCATTGTGCGGGCCAACTACATGCTGGAGGGCAACTCTCAATTCTATTCCCATTCTCTCAAGCTGTGGGAAGGGCTGGAGCAGGAGCTGAACTACAATGTGATGCTGTCGCAGCGCGGGCATCTGATGCTGTGCCATTCGGACGGGCAACGCGATGCCTATGCGCGGCGCGGGAACATGATGATTTCCCAAGGCGATGACGCGGAACTGCTGAGCCCCGAAGGGGTGCGCCGTGAAATTCCCTATCTGGATTTCGAAAATACGCGGTTTCCCATTTATGGCGGGCTGATGCACCGGCGTGCGGGCTCTGCGCGTCACGACGCTGTGGCCTGGGGCTATGCGCGGGGCGCGGACCAGTTGGGCGTCGATCTGATTCAGCAATGTGAAGTCACGGGCATCGATATCGAAGGCGGCAAGGTCACGGGCGTGCAGACCACGCGCGGCGCGATCAAAGCCAAAAAAGTCGGGATCGTGGTGGCCGGACGCTCTGGTCAGGTGGCGGCGATGGCGGGCATGCGCCTGCCCATCGAAAGCCATGTGTTGCAGGCGTTCGTGACCGAAGGGTTGAAACCCGTGATTGACCATGTGGTCAGCTTTGGCATGGGGCATTTCTATATCAGCCAGTCCGACAAGGGGGGGCTGGTCTTTGGCGGCGATCTCGATTTTTACGCCTCTTATGCGCAGCGCGGCAACATGCCCATGATGGAGCATGTGATGGAGGCAGGCATGACCCTCATGCCAATGATCGGCAAGGCGCGGGTGCTGCGGTCATGGGGCGGGATCATGGACATGACGCCTGATGGCAGCCCCATTATCGACACCACGCAGACCGAAGGATTGTTCCTCAACTGTGGCTGGTGTTACGGCGGGTTCAAAGCGGTCCCCGGGTCAGGGTCCGTATTCTCGCATTTGATGGCCACGGGTCAGCCGCATGAAGCGGGCGAGAGGTTCCGGCTGGACCGGTTCAGAACGGGCTACGGCCTGATGGACGAGGAGGCGACCGGTGCGCAACATAACCTGCACTAACACGAGGAGGATCAAGATGTTCAATGGTTTGGGACAGGCAAAGTCACTGCGGTACGGGCTTGCCGTTCTGGCCATTGGCGCGCTGGCTGCCTGTGATCCGGTGCCACAAGGCGATACAAGCTGTGAAAATCCGCGGGCTTGCGCTTTTGTCAGTTTTGCGGCGAAAGCGCTGAAGGCGGATGTGGGCAAGAACTTTGGCGGCGGTGTTGTGTTGCGGAACACTTACGCTGTCGGGCAGGTCTTGGTCATCGACACAAGTCTGCCGCTCACCAAGGCGCAGTTCAGCCAGCCTGTCGGACAACAGGTGCTTGGAACGTTTGCGCAGGCTTTTGCTGCGGGGTTCTGCAGCGAAAGGGAGGCGCAGAGTTTCTTTGATGAAGGCGGTCAGGTGCGCGTGCGCGGGTTCTCGAAAGATAATGCGCTGGTTGCCGACAAGATCATCCGTTCGTGCAGGGGTCTCTGACCGATGAGGATTACCTGTCCCATTTGCGGTGACCGTGAGCGGCGCGAGTTTTACTATCAGGGCGCGGCCGTTATGTTGGACCGCCCTGCGCCCGACGCAGGGGATGATGCCTGGGAAGACTACGTGCATCTGCGCGACAATCCCGCCGGAGAGACCCGCGACCTGTGGTACCACGAAGGCGGTTGCGGCGCGTGGATTGTTGTTACCCGCAACACCGTCACCCATGAGATATCAGCCACTGCGCTGGCCGCAGACGTCAAGGGGCGTGCACCATGAGGATCGCAGGGAAGGGTCTGATCGACCGGACAACGCGCGTCAGCTTCAGCTTTGACGGGGCGCGCTACGCGGGTTTTGCGGGGGATACGGTCGCCTCCGCACTTCTGGCCAACGGGCAGCGGTTGATGGGGCGGTCGTTCAAGTATCACCGGCCCCGCGGACCGCTGACCGCAGGCAGTGAAGAGCCCAACGCGCTTGTCACCACAGGGCAGGGCGCACAGGCCGACCCCAATGTGCGCGCGACCGTGCAAGAGATTTACGACGGGCTACAGGTGCGATCGCAAAATGCCTGGCCTGCGCTGGGCTTCGACGTGATGGCGGTCAATGACTTTGCGGCCCCCTTTCTGGCCGCCGGCTTTTATTACAAGACCTTCATGTGGCCCAAAGCGTTCTGGGAAGCCGTCTATGAGCCTATCATCCGCCGTGCCGCAGGGTTGGGCGCGCTCAGCGGTCAGTCCAACGCCGATACCTACGACAAGGCGTTTGCCTTTTGTGATTTGCTGGTCATCGGGGCGGGTCCCGCGGGGTTGATGGCTGCCAAGGCTGCGGCACTGGCTGGCGCAGATGTCATCCTCGCTGATGAGGACGCGCTGATGGGCGGGCGGCTTAACGCGGAAAGCGATCAGGTGGACGGGATGCCCGGTGCGGCATGGGCCGCACAAACGGTTGCCGAACTGGCGGGCATGGAAAATGTGCGCCTTATGCCCCGCACCACGGTTACAGGGGCCTACGATGGCGGTATGTTCGGCGCGCTGGAGCGCACAGGACAGCATCATCCGCCCCGCAAAGGCGCCCCTGTCGAGACGTTCTGGCGCATCCACGCCAAGCAATCTGTGCTGGCCGCAGGCGCGTTGGAGCGGCCCGTGGCATTCGCCAACAACGACCGTCCCGGCATCATGAATGCAAGTGCTGTGCGCGCCTACCTCAACCGGTGGGGGGTCGCGGCAGGCAAGGCGGTGACCGTCTTCGGCAACAACGATGACGCACACCGCACCGCGCAGGACTTGCACGCCGCCGGTGTGCATGTGGCCGCACTGATCGACAGCCGCCATGACGCGGACGTGGGCAATGTGCCGTACCCTGTGCACCTTGGGGCGCAGGTCTGTAATGCCAGTGGCCGCAAGGAACTGGAGAGCATCACCATCCGCAGCGCCAGCGGCGAGCAGTCCGTGCAGACCGATTGTCTGGCCATGTCCGGCGGTTGGAACCCCACGGTGCACCTGACCTGCCATATGGGCGGGCGACCTCAATGGGACGCGGCCCTTCAGGCCTTCGTGCCCTCAGCAGGCGCAGTGCCTGGAATGACAGCAGCTGGCGCGTGCAGCGGGCACTTCTCGACCAGGGGCTGCCTTGAGAGTGGCGTGGCGGCAGCCCATGCAGCCTTGCACGCACTGGGCCGCAAGGCGGCTGAGGTTACGGTGCCACAGGCCGAGGATGCACCCTACAACCTGTCGCCAATGTGGGCTGTTGCGGGAAAGGGCCGCGCGTGGCTCGATTTCCAGAACGACGTTACGGTAAAGGACGTCAAACAGGCGGCGGTGGAGAACTTCCGCTCAGTCGAGCATATGAAGCGCTATACCACCCAAGGCATGGCCACGGATCAGGGTAAGAACTCTAACGTGGGCGCGCTGGCGGTGCTGGCAGACGCCACAGGCCGCGGCATTCCCGAGACGGGCACCACCACCTTCCGGCCCCCGTTCGCACCCGTGCCCATCGCGGCGATGGGGGCAGGGGCGCAGGGCAAGGGGTTTGCACCAGAGCGTTTGACCACCAGCCATGCGCGCAGCCTTGCTCTGAAGGCGCCCATGATCGAGGCGGGCCTGTTGTATCGCCCTAGCTATTTCCCGCAGGGCAAAGAAACCACATGGCGGCAATCATGCGATCGCGAGGTCGGCTATGTGCGCAAGGCTGTCGGTGTCTGTGATGTGTCCACGTTGGGCAAG
>CALAIJ010000313.1 GCA_937923365.1 uncultured Sulfitobacter sp. | reverse complement strand
CGCGATAATTTCAAGCTTGGCGCAGGCAGCCCCCGCTTAGCCCACGTGGAACAATGTGTTAAACAGTTTGGGATCAATGCTTTGCATCTCGAACGTGGGCCCTTCGGTCAAAATCGAAATGGCATCGTGACTGTGCAGGCTTTCCTGATGTGACGCGATAATCCGGAAATCCGATACGCGGGCGTCGCCCTCCAGTTGTTCGGCAAACAGGCGTGCGGCGTCTTCGACAAAGATCGGGTTGGCGGCGTTGAGTTCGGCAAAGGCCTGCTCGTCCTCGCGTTTGACCATGACTTGCGTCTCGGTGGGTACGGCCACACGGCAGGCGTCGATCAGGTCTTCGAACCACAGGCAGTTCTGGTCGCAATCCACCAGCACCGAGATACGCGCAACGGATCGCTGGCTGTGCGGTGTTGCCAACTGGTTGCGGGTCTCGCGGGCGTGCTCGGAGAGTTCCAGCGAACAGGGGCAGGTGCTGGAGTAGACGTAGTCCAGATGGATGATTTTCTGGCGCAGTCCACCGCGTTCCACAAGCTCCAGCGCGATGTCGTAATACTGATAGCCCGACAGGCCCGACCGCAGGCTCTCGATCTTCATCGGGAAGGAAAAGCGCATCTGGATGCGGGCATCCAGACTTTCCAGATCGGCCTTGTAGTCGTCCAGTGCCGCTTCGATCACTTCAAAGCTGAAGGTTGCTTCGGCGTGCTTGTAAAAACTGCGCATGATGCGGGACATGTTGATGCCCTTCTTGTCCGCATCCAGACTGACCGAACCGGTAATCGAGGTTTCAAGCGTCACGTCATCCCCGTCACGGGTGTGATACCGAATAGGCGCGCGAAAGTTCGAGATGCCCACATGCTGGATCGCACGTTTTGAGCCGCGGATCAGGCTGGACGGGCCGTTTTGCAAATCCGGCAAGGTCGCTTTGTAGTTCGCGCCCGCTGGAAAATCCGTCGGATAGGTGCGGTCGAACGCGGGGTACGCGCCACCGCCCAGTACAGCGCGCAACGCGGGATCCAGCGCGTCAAGCTCATCCGCCTTTGCCGTCTTCGCCCATGCCTTGAGTGTGGCAAGTGCGGCAAGGGCTGTCTGTTCATCCGGCGTCTCGTTCAGCGGTGCGATGACGTTCATTCTGGGGGGTCCCCTTTTGCGTGTTGGGATTAATGTAGGGCGTCCGGCCAGAAATATCCACTGCGGCCAATTGCCTTGAGGTCAAAGGAGATCGGCCGGGCCGATCTCATGAGAGACGCTGTCTCTCAAACTCTCTGGGAAGAGTTATGGCCAGAAAAAGGGGAGATCAGCCGCCCAATGCCTGCAGAATGTCTGCTTTGAGGTCGGATATGTCCTCAAGCCCAACGGAGATGCGTACCAATCCATCCGTGATACCAAGGTCCACGCGTTGCTGCGCACTTAGCCGTTGGTGGGTCGTGGTCGCAGGATGCGTAAGGATTGTTTTCGCATCCCCCAGATTGTTCGAGATCAGCCCTACTTGGATCGCGTTCAAAAAGGCAAATGCAGCAGGTTTGCCCCCCGCCAGATCAAGCGAGAGGACCGTACCGCCCTGCCCCATCTGGCGTTCTGTCAGCGCATGCTGGGGGTGCGAGGTGAGCCCCGGATAGATCGTGCGTGCGAGGCTTTCGTGCCCTTCCACAGCTTGCGCCAAGGCAAGGGCGGAGGCGGCTTGTGCGTTCACGCGCAGGCTCATCGTCTCGAGCCCTTTGAGCATCACCCATGCGGTGAAGGGCGACATTGAGCCGCCTGTGTGCTTCATATAGGGCTCCACCGTTTTACGGATAAAGTCCTCGCTGCCAAGAATGACGCCCCCCAAAGCGCGGCCCTGCCCGTCGATGTGTTTGGTGGCCGAATAGACCACCACGTCAGCGCCCTGTTCAAACGCGCGGCTAAAGACGGGGGTGGCAAAGACATTGTCGATGATCACGGTCGCCCCTTTGGCATGGGCCAGATCGCAGACCGCTTTGATATCAATGACTTCCAAGGTAGGATTGGCCACGGATTCAAAAAATACAGCGGTGGTATCGTCGCGAATGGCCGCCTTCCATGCCGCCAAGTCGGTGCCATCCACAAAGGTGACTTCGACACCGAAACGGGTCAGGATGTCCTCCAACACGTAGAGGCAAGAGCCAAAGAGCGCGCGTGCAGACACAACATGGTCGCCCGCCTTGAGCATCGAGGTCAGTGCGCCTGACACGGCGGCCATGCCGGAAGCTGTCGCGAAAGCCGCCTCTGCCCCCTCCAACGACGCGATGCGGTCTTCGAACATGGCGACCGTGGGGTTGCCGTAGCGGGCATAGATGAACTCGTCCGGCCCGCTTTCGATAAAGCGCGCCTCGGCGTGTTCTGCGCTGTCGTAGACGAACCCTTGGGTGAGGTGGATCGCCTCGCTGACTTCGCCATATTGTGAACGGCGGGTGCCTGCGTGCACGGCGCGGGTGCGATCTTGCCAATCGTTGCTCATGTGTCTGTCCTTCCCTCCCGCGCCCTTGCAGGCCGGGCCAAAAAAAATCCCCGAAACGCGGTCAAGCGAAACGGGGTTTCCTCCTGACCTTTTAGCAGCTTGTTTAACGTGGCCCGCAATCCGGTAACAAATCACCACGGGGAATTGGTTACGCCTGCGCGCGCATGGCGTCAATGGGGTGGCTTGGCAATCGCGCTGAAACCCGCATGATGGGGCCAAAGGAGACTCCCATGCCCATTGATCTGTACTATTGGCCCACCCCCAACGGGTGGAAAGTATCCATAGCGCTTGAAGAAATGGGGCTGGCCTATGACACCCATCTGATCAACATCGGGGCGGGTGATCAGTTCAAACCCGATTTTCTGGCTATTGCCCCCAACAACAGGATGCCTGCGATTGTCGACCCCGACGGGCCGGATAGCGCGCCTGTGTCGATCTTTGAAAGCGGCGCGATCCTGCAATACCTTGCACGCAAGACGGGTCACTTTTACGGCGAGACGGAGCAGGACAGAATTGCCGTTGATCAGTGGCTGATGTGGCAGATGGGCGGGCTTGGGCCCATGGCCGGACAGGCACATCATTTCCTGAAATACGCCAAGGAAGATTTGCCTTACGCCAAAGACCGCTACCGCACAGAGACCGCGCGCCTATACGGTGTGCTGGACCGGCAACTGGCCAAGGGGAAATTCGTGGCAGGCGATTTCGTGTCGATTGCCGATTTTGCTATCTGGGGCTGGGCGTCGCTTTGGGAGGGGCAGGAACAATCGCTGGACGACAAACCTCACATGGCGCGCTGGCTGGAGGAGATGTCCGCCAGACCCGGTGTCCAGCGCGGGCGCGCGCTCTTTGCGGAAAAGCGCGCGGACTTTTCCAAAGACAACGCGGCGCACAAGACCTTGTTCAAGACCTGAGCGCCAGCGCCCTCAGCTGTCCTCTTTTTCTGTGCCGTAGGTCTGGAACAGCTTGCCCTGAAAGATGAAAAACCCAAAGATCGCAAGGGTTAACCCGAAAGTCTTGAAGTAGACCCACGTCTCGGTCGAGGACGTGCGCCACACCAGTTCGTTCAAGACCGCAAGGCCGAAAAAGAACATCATCAGTCTGCGGGTCAGAATCATCCAGCCTGCGTCTTGCAAAGGCATCATCTCTTCCATCACGTATTTGAGGTAGGATTGCCCGCGCAGCAGACCCACGCCCAGCAGGCCACCAAAGAGCAGATAGATCATCGTCGGCTTCATCTTGAAGAAACGGTCGTCATTCAGCCAAACGGACAGCCCGCCAAAGATCACCACCAGAACCACAGTGGCCACCTGCATGCGGTTCAGCTTGCCTGTCAGCGCCCAAATCGCACCGGTGGAGGCGATCAGCAACGGGATGAACGCCGCAGTCACCACGATAAAGCCCTCGTATTCGGTCCCGCCAATGGTGAAAACGCGGTCTTTCAGGCGCAGATAAGCCACGAAAAACAGGATGAGCGGCCCGTATTCCAGTGCTGACTTTACGAATGGATTCACTTCGCGTGGGGTGGCCATGTCGGGCTCTCCTTGGTTATCCGCCCACTTCAACTATCACAGCGCCCAGCGCAATCAATGCCATCAGTGCCACACGGCGCGGGCCCACTGTTTCTTTGAGGAATATCCAGCCGATCACAGCGGCAAAGACGGTGGAGGTTTCGCGCAACACGGCGGCCTCCCCCACTTTATCCAGACGGGTGGCCAGCATGATCGCCCCGAAGCTGAGGAAAGCGATCAGCCCACCGATCACACCGCGCGCCATCAGAGGGCCAAGGGCGGGGGCATCCGCCATGCGCCACCAGCGCCGCGCCGCAATGAAGGGCATCACGGCCCCGTCGATCATGAAAAACCACGCCAGAAAGGTAAAAGGATTGGCCGTCGCACGAATGCCGTAGGCGTCAAAGGTCGTATAAAGCGCAACAAACAGGCCCGTCAGCACCGCAATGCCCAGTGCTGCGTTCAGCGTGTCGCGCTGCGCCTGAAGCCGCATCATGTTGTAGCCCGCAAGCCCGAAAATTCCCGACAGCAGCACCGCCACCCCCAGCCATTGGACCCAGGTAAAGGTCTCTTCAAAGATCAGATAGGCACCGATCACCGCAAAAAGCGGCCCCGTGCCGCGCACCACCGGGTAGACCACCGTATAGGCGCCCTTGGTGTAGGCCCAAGCCTGCAGGCATTTGTAGACAATGTGGATGGCCCAGGCGATGGCAAAGATCAGCCACATATGGGGCTCGGGCCAGGGCACAACAAACAAGGCAAAGGGTGCTGCCATCAGCCCATAGCTTGCGTCAATCGCGCCGCGTGTCAGCCACGGATCATGCCGCCCTTTTTGGAGCGCGCCAAAGACCGCATGCAGGAACGCGGCCATAATCGCCAGCCAAAGCGCTGCCGTGTGCCCCGCAGGCGTGCCTTCGATGCTGAGCAGCCAATCGGTCACGCGCTAGCCTTTGTCCGGATGCAGATAGACAAAGCGGAAGGGCCAGAGGTGCTCGACGATCAAGGGCGCAAACTGCAGTGCTGAAAGCGGGCCACTGAGGGTGAACTGGTCCCGCGCGGGGTCAAAAGCGGTCACGACCATCTTGTCCGGACAGGTCAGCGTCGTGGCACGCCCGTTGTGCGCAATCACCTCCGATTTCCGATTGATAACAGCTGCTTGAGAGGTCTTGTTACGCGCCGCAGACCATAGTCCACGCAGGCCCAGATGGCGCATGATCCGCATCATCAGCCCCGCGTCAGAGCGCGCATTGAACGCCACTGCGCCAGAGGCCAAGGGTGCCCCGTCCGCGTCCGCAAAGGCGAAATGCACACGGTCTGCATCTTTGATGATCTTCCCTGTCATCAGCTTTGCGGACAGGCCCAGATATTCGGTGTTGTAAGCCACGACCGGTGCTGCATCGTTCCAAAGATGCAGGCTCAAGACGCCCCATTCAGGGCGCGTCGCGAGACTGGCCAAGGCTGCTGCGGGATCATCGGACAGACGTGCACCTTTGGTCGGTGCACACAGGGCGGTGATATGGAATTCGCTGTGCGCGCCGTGGCTGGCCCGCGGAAAGTCACAGATAAAGACCACCAAGACGCCCTTGCCTGCGCGGGTCAGGACGGGATGCACGTCTTGGCCGTCAAAGGAGCGGTCCAGTGCGGCAGTCTCGCAGGTGCCAAGAACCAGCAAACCATGCCCATCGTAGACGTGATAAGGCACAGGGGCCGGGCCGGTGGAAAGCAGGATGTCCCCGCTCAGAGGGTGTTGGTCAAAAAGGGGATGGTCCCCTTGGCTCATCGTTCCAAACCTACCAGCGCATCCGCAAATTCCTGCGGGTCGAAGGCATCCAGATCATCGATTTGTTCGCCAACGCCAATGGCGTGGATCGGCAGACCGAACTTGTCCGCCAAGGCGACCAACACGCCGCCTTTGGCGGTGCCGTCCAGTTTGGTCATCACAAGGCCGGACACATCAGAGATTTCCTGAAACACCTTTACCTGGCTCAACGCGTTCTGGCCCGTGGTCGCATCCAATACCAACAAGGTGTTGTGGGGCGCGGTCTCGTCCTTCTTGCGGATCACGCGGACGATTTTGGCCAGCTCTTCCATCAGGTCGCTGCGGTTTTGCAAGCGGCCTGCAGTGTCGATCATCAGCAGGTCCGCGCCATCGGCTTGCGCTTGGGCCAGTGCGTCAAAGGCAAGGCTTGCAGGATCGGTGCCCTGTTCGGCGGTCAACACAGGCACGCCCGCACGGTCGCCCCAGACCTGCAATTGCTCCACCGCTGCGGCGCGGAAGGTGTCGCAGGCGGCAATCACCACGGTCTTGCCCGCCGCCTTGAACTGGCTGGCAAGTTTACCGATGGTTGTCGTCTTGCCAGAACCGTTGACCCCCACCACCAGTACCACCTGCGGGGTCTTGGGGAAAAGCGGCAAGGGCTTGGCCACAGGCTCCATGATGCGGGCTATCTCGTTTGCCATCAGCTCCTTGATTTCCGCCACCGAAAGTTTCTTGCCAAAGCGGCCTTCGGCCATGTTGGCGGTCACACGCAGGGCTGTGTCCACGCCCATGTCCGCAGTGATCAGCAGCTCTTCGAGTTGCTCCAGCATGTCGTCGTCAAGGGTGCGGCGCACGACAGTCTGCGCAGTCTTGCGGCCGATCAGGCGGCCCAGAAGACCGGGCTTCTTCGCAGGCTCGGCCGGGGTCTCCTCAATCAAATCAGGGGCTACAGGCGTCAGCGTTGTGCGCAAGCTAGGCTGGCTGTCTGTGGCATCCTTGGACGCAGCGGCCTCATCGGCAGCTTTCTGAGCAGCCTCTTCGGCGGCGCGGCGGGCGGCGGCTTCGCGTTCTGCGGCTTCTTGCGCGGCCTGTTCGGCGGCAGCGGCTTCGCGGCGCGCTGCCTCTTGCGCGGCCTGCTCTGCGGCGGCGGCAGCGTGGTCTGCGGCATCCTGGCGCGCCGCTACTTCGGCTTGCCGCTGGGCTTCGGCCTCACGGGCTGCTTTCTCTGCAGCGGCTTTGGCGGCATCCTCGGCAGCTTGGGCGCGTGCGGCCTCTTGCGCGGCAGCGGCGGCGGCTTGGCGCGCTGCATCCTGCTCGCGGGCTTCTTGCGCTTGCTGGGCGGCTAATTCTGCGCGGCGGGCCTCTTCGGCTGCGGCCTCGGCTGCCTCGCGGGCGGCTTTGGCCTCGGCCTCGCGCTCTGCTTGTGCTGCGCGCTCTGCGGTTTCGGCGGCAATCCGCATGGCCTCGGCTTGGGCCGCACGTTCTGCCTCGGCTTGGGCGGAGGCAGCCGCCTCGGCCTCTTCTGCCGCTAGGCGTTCGGCCTCGATACGGGCCGCTTCTGCGCGTTCGGCCTCCATACGCGCGGCAGCGGCGGCTTCAGCCTCAATGCGGGCGGCTTCCTCGGCGGCTGCTTTTTCTGCGGCCTCTTGTTCCGCAGCGAGACGCGCGGCATCCTCGGCAGCGGCCTGTTCGGCGGCGGCGGTATCGACCTGCGCCTCTTCCTCACCGCCATCGCTGACAATCGCCTCCAGCCCCTCATCGATTTTGGAGGAGGAACGGAACAGCTTCTCTTTAAGCTTCTTGAAAAATGCCAAGGGGGTGTCTCCAGCGCCAGTTTCCCATGATCTATAGGCTTGGAGCGCCCAATGGAAGGGCGGCAAGACGCATTGACAAGCCCTGCCCCAGACCGCACCAAGCCCCTATGCGGGTGTTGGTGTTTTTGATCTGGATTTTTGCGGCAGGGTCCGCTGCGGCGCAAGCGCCTGAGGCCATGTGCTCCACCACCAAGTGGGGACACCAGCACTGCATCCGCGCGCAGCATTTTGTCTATGACACCTGCAATGCGATCAAGACCTTCTCGGATCGCCACGGGCTGAACACGGATTTCTTTGCGCGTCTGATCTGGCAGGAAAGTCGCTTTGATCCCAACGCCTTGAGCCCTGCAAACGCACGCGGGATCGCGCAGTTCATCCCTTCGACGGCGAAGCTGCGGGGGCTGAAAGACCCCTATAATCCCGCTGACGCGCTGGAGCATTCAGCACAGTATCTGGCCGAGATGGTGCGCAAATACGGCAATGAAGGCATGGCGGCCATCGGATACAACGGCGGTGAACGTCGCGCCGAAGGCTTCCTGACAGGAGGTGGGCTGGCGTCCGAGACGTGGAATTATGTCCCAATCATTACCGGGCTTAATGCCGAAGACTGGCGCGACGGAAAACCACGCGTACAGGACATGCGACTGTCCAAGACAAAGACCTTTTTGCCCGCCTGTTACGAGATGGGCCAAAAGCGGCGTCTGACGCCGCTGAAAAAGCCACCGCCTGCATTGAAAAAGTGGGGGGTGCAGCTGGCGTTTGGCAAGACCCGTAAGGCAGCGCAGGCCGCCTATCAGCGGCGCTCGGCCTCTTGCAGTGGCGTGATCGGCAAGCAAAAGCCGGATTACATCAATGTCAAACACCGTGCCAGCGGCAAAAAGGGGTTTGTCATGGCGCGCATCGGGCGCAACACGCGCGGCGGGGCCGACAAGCTTTGTGCGCAATTGCGGCGCGCAGGGTGTGTGTGCGCGGTTTACGCCAATCGCTGACGGCATGACTGCGGCCACTGGAGTGCAGCGAGTTTATGGGAAGGGTGAAGGGGGGCGCCGCACTTTGGCACGCAGGCACCCTGCCCTCATCAGATTTCGTCGGGGAAGTGCTTTATCACCATGCGGATCGGGTTTGGCGCTGCCTGCCCTAAACCACAAATCGACGCGTCGACCATCGCAGTGGAGAGCTCCTCCAGCAGGCCTTGATCCCATGTGGGGTTCTGCATCAGTTTGACGGCCTTCTCGCAGCCCACACGGCAGGGCGTACACTGGCCGCAGCTTTCGTCCTCAAAAAAGCGCAGCATATTCAGGGCCGCGGACCGCGCGCTGTCTTGATCCGACAAAACGACCACAGCCGCAGAGCCAATAAAGGTGCCATGCGGTTGCAACGTGTCAAAATCCAGCGGGATGTCGTTCATCGACGCGGGCAACAGGCCAGAGGACGGGCCACCCGGCTGGTAGGCTTTGAACGCGTGGCCGTCTGCCATCCCGCCTGCGGCCTCAATGATGTCCGTGATCGTGGAGCCTGCGGGCAATACGTGCATCCCCGGTTTGGCCACTCGGCCTGATACCGAATAGCTGCGCAGGCCTTTGCGCCCGTTCTTTTCGGTCGCAGACAAGACCTCGGGACCTTCGCGGCAAATACGCGCCACCCAATGCAGGGTTTCCACGTTATGCACCAAAGTGGGTTTGCCGAAGATACCAACCTGAGCCACGAATGGCGGGCGGTGGCGGGGTAAGCCGCGCTTGCCTTCGATGCTTTCGATCATCGCGCTCTCTTCGCCGCAGATGTAGGCGCCAGCGCCACGGCGCAGGTCGATGTATCCGGGCTCGGTCACGCCCGCGTCTTCCAGCGCTTTGATTTCGCGGGCCAAAATCTCAAGCACGGCGGGGTATTCATCGCGCATGTAGAGGAAGACGCGCTCTGCCTCGACCGCCCATGCGGCGATCAACATGCCCTCGAGGAAAAGGTGCGGTGTGCGCTCCAGATACCAGCGGTCCTTGAAGGTGCCCGGCTCGCCCTCGTCCCCGTTGACGGCCATGTACCGCGTGCCTGCGTTGGCCCGTACAAAGCCCCATTTCTTGCCCGAGGGGAAACCAGCCCCGCCAAGTCCGCGCAGACCAGAGGCCAGCACGGTTTCCTGTACGTCCTCCCAATTGCCACTCTCTCGCAGCGCGCGCAGTTTGGCATAGCCACCTGCGTTGGCGTAAGCTGTGAAGTCTTCGTATTCAGGAATGCGCGCGTGGGTCGCGCCCGCTTTGATCGCCACCTCGACCTTTTCGACAGTGGCGTGGTCGATGTGGTTGTGGCCCAGTTCCAGCACAGGGGCGGTGTCACAGCGGCCCATGCAGGGCGCGCGCAACACGCGCACTTCTGACACGTCCAACCCGTCCTCCAATGCTGATTTCAACGCCTGTGCGCCTGCCAGTTCACACGACAGCGAATCGCACACACGGATGGTCAGCGCGGGGGGAGGTGTTTCGCCCTCCTTGACTACATCGAAATGGGCGTAGAACGTCGCCACCTCATAAACTTCGGCCATGGAGAGGCGCATTTCCTCGGCCAGTGCGCGCAGGTGCGCGGCGGACAGACAGCCAAAGCGGTCCTGGATCAGGTGCAGATGTTCGATCAGCAGGTCGCGATCCATGGATTTGCCGTCAAGCAATGCGCGTACTTCGTCCCAAGGGGCATCTTCCAACTGGCGGCCTTTGGGGTGGTGACGCCCCTTGCCCTTGCCGGATTTCCAGACGCCCTTGCCGGGCTTTTTCGCGTGCTCGTCCAGCGCCATGTCGGCCCCCTTTGCAGATGTTGGCCAAAGATTAGCAAAGGCAGCCGCAAGGCGAGACACAAAAAACGACACCTGTGGGGTCCTTTGCGCGGCTCTGCGGCCTCATGCGCACTTTGTTGTTAACGCAAGGCGGTGTAGAAGGCCGTCAATCCACCCGAAGGAGCCCCCATGTTCTGGTATGCCATCGCCAGCCTAACCCCCGCCGCCCTTTTGGCGTTGGCGTGCCTGTTGGGCGGGCTTTGGCCTTTGGCGGCTTTGTTGTCGATCACGGTGGTTGTGTTCTTCATGGACAAGCTGGGCAAGGTTCTGGCGGGCACGGAACAGACCGGCCGCGGCCTCAGCCTGACGCTGGGAGCAGTGCATTTTGCGCTGCTTGCGCTGGTTGGACACGCCCGTGGCACGGACGGGCATGGCGGGGTCGACAAAGTGTTAATCTTTACCGCAGCGGGGTTGTTTTTCGGCCAGATATCAAACTCCAACGCGCATGAGTTGATCCATGCAGGCGCCCGTTTGCCCCGCCGCTTGGGGGCTGCGATCTATGCCAGCCTGCTGCACGGACATCACGTATCAGCCCATCTGCGGGTGCACCACGTGCATGCGGCCACTGACGCTGACCCCAATTCAGCGCGCAGCGGTGAGGGGTTCTGGGCCTTTGCCGCCCGCGCCGTACGGGGCGAGTTCATCGCGGGCCTGCGCGCAGAGCACCGCCATCGTGCGCGTGCAGCCGCGCGCCCGCCTGCGTGGACGCATCCTTATGTGGGGTATCTGGGCGGCGCAGCACTCACAGCCTTTTGCGCTTATGCGCTGGCTGGTATTGGCGGCATTCTCGCCCTGCTGGGCGTGGTGGTCTACGCGCAACTGCAACTGTTGCTGTCTGATTACGTGCAGCACTACGGGCTGCGGCGGCGGATGCGGGGGGACAAGCCCGAACCTGTCGGTCCGCAGCACAGCTGGAACGCGCCCAAATGGTATTCCAGCGCCATGATGCTGAACGCGCCCCGCCATTCCGACCACCACATGCGACCCACTATCGCCTTTCCGGCCCTTGAGGTCCGCGCGGGCAAAATGCCTGTCCTGCCCCATTCTTTGCCCGTCATGGCGGTGATTGCCCTGATCCCGCCCTTGTGGCGGCGGCTGATGGACCGCAGAGTGGCGAAATGGCGCGAGACGGGTTGAGGGATGCTGGTCTTGGCCAAAGGTTTCTGGCAGGCTCCCGTTATGAAGATATTTGCCCTTGCTCTTGCCCTGCTCACTGCCCTGCCCGCCTATGCTCAGGACCGGATGAGCGCGGAAGAATTTGATGCCTACACCCAAGGGAAAACCCTTTTCTACGGCCGCGAAGGATCGGCATACGGCGCTGAAATATATCACGAAAATCGCCGCGTGCAGTGGTCGTTCCTGGACGGGCAATGCAAGGAAGGATCGTGGTACGAAGACGAGGCCGGATTGATCTGTTTCACCTATGAGGACAACCCCACCCCGCAATGCTGGAGCTTCTCCAAAGGCACGCGCGGCCTGATTGCGCGGTTCGAAAACGACCCCACCTCGACCGAACTTTACGAAGCTCAAGACGCCGATCAGGAAATGCTGTGCCTGGGCCCCAAGGTCGGCGTCTAGAACAACGAGCCTTGATCTTTGGGCGGCTCTTTCTTCTTGGGCGCAGGTTTGGGCGCAGGGCTGCCCCCCAGAGAGACGCGCCCGTCTGCAAATTCGATCTCAAGCGCGCGGGCTTTGCCTGCGGCTTTGGCGCTGGTCACAAGGGTTTCGCCATCGCGCACAACCGCGTAGCCGCGTTTCAGCGTCTCTTTGTAGCCAAGGGTTGCCAAGACACGGCCCCGTGCGGCGATCAGGTCGTGCCATTTGGCAGTCTGCCGGTTGCCTGCGGCTGACAGGCGGGCGGACACATCATTCAACCGCTGCCGTTTGCGCATGTTCTCTTGCACCAAGGTATCGGGGCGGAAACGGCGCAGTTGCGCGTCCAGCCGCTCGCGCCTTGTCTGCACGAGGCGCTGCAAGGCCGGGCCAAGGCGGCCGTCGGCGCGGGCAAGTTCGCGGGCATGTCCTTCAAGGGCACGGGTCAGGGTCGCGGG
>CALAIJ010000312.1 GCA_937923365.1 uncultured Sulfitobacter sp. | reverse complement strand
GATTTCCTGTGCCGAGTTATCGCCTGCCGCGGGGATATCCACGGTATTGATCAACCCGCCATCGGCGTCGAACAGGTCAATGGTGCCACCGGCCTCTTCGATGTCGAGCAGGCTGAGGCTTTGAACCTCAGAAACGGTGTCGAACTCAAAGCTGATGGTGCCGCCATGGGCGTTGTCATCGGCGTCTGAACTGTCGTTGTCCTCGGAGATGATGATGACATTGCCCTGATCTGCATACTCTAGATCGTGGTCCCCGCCCGTGGGAGAGGTCGTGTCAAAGATCATCGCGTCGTTCTCGGAGCTGTCCGCATCGCCTGCGCGTTGGGCTGTGACCGTGACGCCCGCGAACTGGTCGCTGACCACGTCGCCAGAGGCCGCCCCTTCAAACCCTTCCGTGACAGGGGGGCAATCGGTGTGCGTCTCGCCCCCGGTCTCGGACGTTTCTGTGACGTTGAAGTTGTCAAAGAACACCCGCTCGTCGGTCGCAGAAATGTCCGACACCAAACGGAACTCGAAGTTGCCATTCACATCGTCCAGTTGTCCGCCATCATAGGTCAGCGTGCTGCCGTCTTCGGTGATCTCATTACCGGATTGGTTGCCAACGAGTGCTGTGCCGTCGTCGTTGACGCGGAACGCATCGATGGTGTTCCAGCTGCCGTCCTCGACACGGACCTGCAAACGGATGACATCCGCATGGCTGCCAGAAGCCTCAAAATTGCTGGCGTCGTTGACGCGCGCATCAAAGCTGAGGCTGACATCACCTTCGGCTTCGACCGCCTCAAAGCGCAGATAGCCGTCGTGGTAGCCATTGGTAAACAACTGATCACCGCGCACATCCCAGCGGCCATCGCGCAGGATGTTTTCGCTTTGGGCTGGGTCGTGAATGCCGGTGAAATCCTCGGACATGAGCGTCGTTTCCACGACCTGAGGAATGCCGTCCATCTCCATCGTGGCCTCAACGGAGACATTGTCGATCTTGATGACTTCGTCACCCGCAGAGATGTCAGAGACCACGCGGAACTGCGCGCTTTCCTCAGCCGTATCAAGGATACCGCCGGAATAGCTGACCGTGTTGCCGCTGGTGTCAAAGGACTGGCCAGTCAGGGAGCCGACAATCGCGGTGCCGGCATCGTTGACCTGAAACTCGTCCAGCAGAACCCAATCCCCACCGTCGATCTGCACTTCGACGCGCAGGCTGTCTTCGGCATGGCCAGAGTTCTCGAACACATGGGTATTGTGTGTGGTCAAATCCATGGAGAGCGTGACAGGCCCATCGGTGGCCACTTCGCTGAACGTCAGTGTGCCGTCGTTGTGGCCGTCGGTGACCAGCTTGTCGTAGGCGGCAAACCAACCGTCGCTGCTTTCGACAATGGTGCTTTCGCTGGGCGCGTGGATATCGTTGAAGTCGTCAAACAGTACTTCTTTGGACACCAGCACCGGATCGCTGCCCGCCGTGTCACCCGTTGTCAGCACCTGCCCGTTCCCGCCATCGGAATCGATCACAGCGGCAAAGCTGCCAAGGTCGAGGTCAGCAGCCGTCAGCGGCCCATCATCCGAGAAAAGGGTAAAGTTGGCCTGCCCCACTTCGCCTTGCGTGGAGCTGTCGACCGTGCCGAACTGGACGCCCACATCGTAATTGTCCGCAACAATCGCGCCGTTATCCAGCTTGTTGGCCGCATCCGCTGCCAGTTGCACACCCGTGACAGGCGAAAAGATAGACCCCTCGTTGGGATCGGGGAAGAAGTTCAGCGACCCGATGGTGCTGTCGTCTGCCAGATCGAAGAAGAAGCCGTCGATATCCGCAAGGCTCTTGGTCGGATCAACCGGCTCGATCACGATGAACAGCGTGCCTGTGTCCGTCTCTGTGATACGGACATTCAGCTGCGGATCACAGCCCAGGATGACATTGGTGACCGGCTGGGTGCCGGGTGTTGTTGACGTAGACATGAATAACTCCTTAACGCGACATCTATCGGGTTAAGGGCCTAAGACCTTCGGGGCCGCAGGTCTCGTAATATGTTCCATTGGTGACAAATGAGAACCAATTCAACAAATTAGGCAAAATTGTGGCGGCCTATTGTTCGCCAAGTTCCGGCAATCCGGCGGTCTGGTCAAGACTGTCTCTACAAACGCGTGATCGGGCCTTGAACGGCTGAGAGGGAATTGGCATCACCCCGAATCAGCCACCCCATTGTTTCAGGGGATCAGGATATTCCCCCGCTCAAACCGCACCGCATCCATGGTCAGATCATCATAGACGATCTGCACGTCGATGGTCTTTACAGACCCAAGTGCGTGCCGTTCGAAGGGCAATCCGTCCTCCTCCAGTATCGCGCTGGGGGTTGTGTATTTCATATGGCACTCCGGCAAGGGCCAGTCGCGTAGCGGCTCGTCGTTGATGGAGATCGCCATGGCATGCATCCCGCACCGCCAGCCCCAGATATGGGTGACATAAACCAGATCGCCACCGTCATATTCGCGGACCGCGACCCAGTTGCCCCTTGTCGCATCCATGATCGGTTTGACCTCAGCGGCAGTTGTGAACTTACCCGTGGGGGTCTGCGGATCGGCGGTCAGCCCCGCGGGCACCACATCCATGTTGAACTGCGACGTGTCGGGCGCGGGTGCGGCGGGGGCGGCCTGCTCGGTGGTGCCAGCCAGCAGACCACCGCCCTCCGAGGCACTCTGCGTTGAGGTGCCATCCAGCAACCCGCCCCCCACAATCACCGAACTTGAGCCTATGGTGACGTTCTCGCCGATGATCACTGACGCGGTGCCAGAAGATTGCGCCAAGGGTGCCTGAACAGCGGCAGGGCCAGGTGCGGCCAAGGTGGTCTGTGCATCCTGCTGCCCACCGCCCCCAAGACTGGCGGCAACCATTGCAAAAAAGAAGTCAATCATCGGTCAAATCCTCGTAGGCTCAAAAACTTCGCTTGGCGGCACAAATTGCTGCCTTTTGCCGGTGGCTTTGTGTGTCTATAGTCCTCCAAAAGACCAAAGGCATGTATCGAGTATGGCACGCAAAGCCGCGCAATCGCAAACCTTCAACGTGGCCATTGTCGCACAGCATGGGCGGCTGACCTACGAGGCGCTGCTCTTTGCCGCCTCCTTGCGCCACTATGATCCCGATTTCCAAGGCCGCCTGCTGGTCGCCGAACCGCAGCCCGGTCCGCTTTGGCCCAAAGACCCCAGCATCCAGAACCCGGACGCCCGCGCCGCCCTTGAGGATATGGGCGCCGAGATCATCCCGTTCGAAAGCAAGCATTTCGGGGCCGCCTACCCTTATGGCAACAAGATCGAGATGCTGTCAGCCCTGCCAAAGGGTGAACCGTTTGTGTTCTTTGATACCGATACGCTGATCACCGGCCCGCTCAGCACGGTTCCGTTTGATTTTGACCGCCCCAGCGCGTCTTTGCGCCGCGAGGGTACATGGCCCGAGCCGCAGCTTTACGGGCCGGGGTACACAGGGCTTTGGAAGTCGCTGTATGACCGCTTCGGGCTGGATTTCGAAAGCTCGCTTGATCTGAACCAACCGGATGAATACTGGCGACGATACCTCTATTTCAACGCAGGTTTCTTTTACGGGCGTTGCCCCGATGTCTTTGGCGAACGGTTCTTGTCCTATGCGCTGGAAATCCGCGACAACCCGCCGGTTGAGCTTTGTGCGCAGGTCTTTGACCCCTGGCTGGACCAGATCGCCCTGCCGCTTGTGATCCACAGTTTGGGCGGAGGGCGTGATACCCTGCCAGAGGGTTTGCTGGACGGGAGTATCTCCTGCCACTACCGCCTGCTGCCGCTGCTCTATGCCCGCGAAAGCGATGCGGTGATCGAGGCCCTGGAGACGATCACCGCGCCCAACAAGCTCAAGAAAGTGCTAAAGGGATCCAATGCGATCAAACGCATCATCTATCAAAAGCGCGGCGAAAAAGTGCGCGCATTGTTTGACCAAGACCACCTGCCCCGCAAGGAGCAAGCCATCCGCAATCGCATCAAGAAGAACGGTTTCTGGATGCGGTGAGGGGGCGGGAAAAGCTGCTGTCGCGATCCCAAATTCAAGGTCCGGTATAGAACACGCTCTTCGCGGTGCACTTTTGCGTCGTTAAAGTGACAATGCAGCGCGCACCTCCTCCGGAGAGATGCTTTTGGCGGGCCGGTCAATGATGATCTTTCCTGTATCAATGCCAAGGTAATGATCGGAAATGCTGGTGAGAAAACTCAGATTCTGCTCGCATAGAAATACGCCTGTGCCTGTCCTCGCCCGTTCCCTCAGGCACGCGGCCATCAATTCTATGTTCTCGGGCTGCACGCCTTCGGATGGCTCATCAAGGATGATCACATGGGTGCCTTCAATCATCGTGCGCACAAATGCGAGGACTTTTCGCTCGCCACCAGACAGTGTTCCGGCAGGCTGATCCCGGCGTTCGGCAAGGCGGGGGAACAGGTCAAAGTAAGGCTCAAGAGGATGGGCGACCTGCCCTATCGTAAGGTTCTCCCAAACCGTGAGGTTGTTGAAAACCATGTCTGTTTGCGGCATGTATCCGATGCCTTTTGCGCGGCGCTGATGGGCTTTGAGCCCTGAAATCTCCTCACCATCAAGGATAAGTCGGCCAGTTGCTGCTGTCAGACTGCCTTGTATCAACCT
>CALAIJ010000311.1 GCA_937923365.1 uncultured Sulfitobacter sp. | reverse complement strand
GCGGTGGAGATCGCCTCGTCCATGGGGCGCAGGCCCGCATGCGCGATGGGCACGCCTTTGATCAGCCGCGCCAGCGCGCGCAGGCCATCGGGCAAGGGCCGCGCCATTTCCTGCATCAAGGCAATCTCTGCAGGGCCCATTTTCAGCGATTTGCGCAGATGGTTGGCAAGGCTCGCCTTGCCCCGTGGCCGTTGCAGGGCTGTGGTGATCTGCGGCACGCTCATGTCCGGCAACAAATCCAGCAGCAGCGGATGCCCCTCGCGCACCCCGCGCGAGACGGAATAGATGCCACCGCCCTCAAGCCCGCGTGCTGACACCATCGCTTCTCCGCGTGACACATGCGGGCCTGCGGCCCATGCGACACCTTTCAGCGGGGTGCCAAAGTGTTTGGCCATATGGGCAGACCAGTCGACGGACACGCCGGCGTTGGCGGGCGCGAACGGGGTAAGGTGCACATCCTGTGCACCCAGCACATCCGCCCAGGCGCCCGTGGCCCCCAAGCGCGCCCAACTGGCACCGCCCAGCGCCAGCACGGTCACGTCGGGCGTGATCTCCTGCATGCCATCGGGCGTGTCAAAGCACAGCGCCCCGCTCTTCCAGCCTTGCCACAGCCAGCGGGTGTTGATCTGCACCTCGCGCGCGGCCAGCCGCAGCAGCCAGGCGCGCAGCAGCGGGGAGGCTTTCATCGCCTTGGGAAACACGCGCCCTGTGGACCCTGTGAACGTCTCTTGGCCCAAAGCATTTGCCCAAGCCTGCACAGCATCCGCGTCAAAGGCATCCAGCATCGGTTGCAAGGGTTTGCGCGCTTCGGCAAAGGCCCCGCTGAACGCCACGTGCGGCTCGGCTTTGGTCAGGTTCAGCCCCGACTTGCCTGCCATCAGAAACTTGCGGCCCACGGAGGGTTTGCCGTCGCAGACGGTGACCCGCAGACCTGCGTCCGACAGCACCTCTGCCGCCATCAGCCCGGCGGGGCCCGCGCCGATCACAACGGCGTGCTTCATGGGTCCGCCTTGGGAAGTCCGCCTTTGATCTCTATCACGCGCTGCGGATAGGGAATTTCGATGCCGTTGTCCTTCAGCGCATTCCACACAAGAAACAGCACATCGGAGGTGTATTTATTGGGCCCGTCGTCCAGCCCGTTGACCCAGAATTCCACGCAGAAGTTGATCCCTGAATCCCCAAAGCCACGCAGCTCGCAATCGGGCGGATAGGGCAGGTCCAGCACCTCTGCATGAGTAGCCACTGCCGCCTCGACGATGGCGGGCACTTTGTTGATATCGGTGTCGTAGCTGACCGAAAAATCCGCCTCGTAGCGGTTGGCCGAGCCACTGTCGGAATAGTTCACCACGCGGGTGATGATGAAATCCTCGTTGGGCACCACGATCCATCGGCCGTCAAAGGTTTCCAATATGACCGCACGGGCCAGCATCTTGACGATCTTGCCTTCTTCGCCCCCGTCCAGCGCCACAAAGTCGCCCACGGTCGCCTGACCTTCCAGCAGCAGGATCACGCCCGAGATGAAGTTGGACGCGATCTTTTGCAGGCCGAAACCAAGGCCCACGCCAATCGCACCACCCAAGACCGCAAGCGCGCCCAGATTGATGCCCATGATGTTCATCAGCAGGATGAACGCCGCGCCAAAGATCAGGAACTCCACCGCTTTGATCGACAGTTGCCGCAGCGAAGGGCGCATCTCTTCGTTGCGCTGGATCATCGCAGAGGTCTGCGAATTGGACCATGTCCCCAGCCAGAACAGCAAAGAGCCTGCGATCACACCGCGCACGATCGACATCAGCGAGAACCGGATGTTGCCCACGCCCACCACGGTCTCTGTCAGGGCCACGCTGACCGTGTCCAGCAGACCCACCGCATAAAGCGCCATGATCGGCAAAAGCGCGTATTTGCCCAGCAGTTTCAGGAACGGATCGGTGATGATGTCACGCACCAGCGCGCGGGCCGCCAGGAACAGGAAGACGCGTTTGCCAAAGGCAATGACGCTGCCGCTGTCAAACAGGGAGCGCACGATGCTTTCGCCCACGCCCGTCAGCGCATAGGCCAGAAGCGGCAGGATCAAAGGCAGGAATTGCAGGACAAAGCGGCGCGCCGGGGAAAACAGGTTTTCCCGCTCGCCCGGATCAATGACCCGCGCCAGCAAGGGCCGCAGCCGCCGCGTGATCAGAACCGCCAGCAGATAGGCCGCAATCAGCAGACCAAACTGGGACCACGCCGCCGGGCTGAGCAGCCAACCCGTCGCCAATTCATAGGCCTGAATGGCATAGCCCGCCGCTTGCTGTACAATTTCCGGCTGAGAGGAGAGATCGAACTCCATGGCTAACCCTTGTTTTACTGGTGTCTCGCCCCATCCTCTTGCCTTGTGAAAGACAAAGGATCAACCCGATAGCCACGCCCGACCCCATTTGCCCGCTCTGTGGCCGCGACATTCCGCCCGATGTCCCGCAAAGTCGCCATCACCTGATCCCCAAGCTCAAGGGTGGTAAGGGCGGGCCTGTCGTGTTGTTGCACCACATCTGCCACCGCGAAATTCACGCCACCCTGACAGAGGCCGAACTGGCGCGCAGCTACAAAACGCCTGACGCGTTGCGCGCCCATCCAAGGCTTGCAAAATTCGCCGCATGGGTGGCCAAGCGGCCACCCGACTTTCGCTCAAAGGTGCCCGGCGGCAAGCGCAAACGTTGAGTTGACAGAGGGCCCCGCGACAGGGAGGCTACAAAGAAAAACTCATGAGGTATCCCGATGCGACTTTTCCTACTGCTTTGCGCCACGTTGTCACTGGCAGCTTGCGATGTGCCCTTTGTGCCGCTGATCTGATGCGGCTGTGGTGCAGAATATCTGCACCTTACGAGAATTGCGCCTGTAAGGTGGGCCTCCGGCCCACCCCGCCGCTGCCGCAGGCCTAGACACAAAGGGCTTTGATACCTGCCGCGATCTCGGGGTTTGCAGCCACGGTATCGCCGCACAGTGCGCGCGCTTCGGCCACCACATCATCGGTGATCCTGTCAATCAGACCAAAGGCCAGCGCGTCATCAGCGGTGATCTTTTGTCCGCCCATCAGGATCAGCTTGGTGCGCGCAGGACCAATCAGCGCCGCCATGCGCCCCGGATCGGACGGTTGCGGCAGAAAGCCCAGCTTCATCACCGGATAGAAGAACTTGGCCGAAGGCACCGCAATGCGCATGTCGCAGGCCAGTGCCATGCCCATGGCCCCGCCCGCCAGCGTGCCGTTGAGGGCCGCAATGGTCAGTCCGGGCAAGGCCGCGATGGCCCCCGACAGGCGTTCCCACACATCCGACGTGGCAAGGCCCGCGCGGGCTTCGTCCAGATCGGCACCGGCGCTGAACACGCGGCCCTCTCCGGTCAGGATCACGGCACGGGCCGATTGCGCCGCGTCCATGATGTCTGCCAATCGGGTCAGCATATCGTGGGTCAGAGAGTTCGCCTTGTCGGGGCGGTTGATGCGGACCGTCCAGATCGGCCCCGTCTGGTCAAGATCGATCATGTCAGGCCGACCGCGCTGCGAATGGCGTCATCGCGCAGGGAAATTTCCTCGCCGCAATAGCGGTCCGCGTCCGTGCTGCACATCCATGCAAGGCATTTGGCAGGCCATTCCGGCGGGATGTGATCCTCCCAGTCCAACTGGCTGACGGGGTTGATGCCCGACGCCTTGATCTCGCGCTGCATCTGGGTGGCGACCGTGCCGGGCGACAGCCCGATGGCGCGGATGCCGTTGCCGCCCTCTTCCTTGTGCAGGGACCGGTTCAGCATGTTCACCGCCGCTTTGGACGCGCAATAGTGGCTCCAGCCTTCGATGGCATTATGCGCCGCCCCCGAAGAGATCGTCAGCACCGAGCCGCCGCCCCGCGCCCGCAACGCCGGTAACGCCGCGTGAATGCCGTTGAACACCCCCTTGAGGTTGATGTCGATCACCTGACCCCAGCCGTCGGGGTCCATATCCTCGATGCGGCCAATGGGTTCTACGACGCCCGCGTTGTTGATCAGCACGTCCAGCCCGCCAAAGGCCTGCACGGTCGTCTCCACCGCGGCGGATATCTCGCCGTAGCGCGCAACATTGCAGGGGATGGCGATGGCGTTGTCACCGATTTCGCACTGAAGATCCGCGATGGCCTCCTGGCTGCGGGCCAGCAGGGCGACATGCGCGCCCAAAGCGGCGAATTCCCGCGCAGCCGCCGCACCAATCCCACGGCTGGCCCCCGTGATCATCACAGTTTTGCCTGTCAAATCCGCTGTCATCTCTGAAAACTCCCTGTTTTCTGCCGTTTCTGCGCACCATAACCAGCGCGTTCGCTGTTTAGGTAAGCCTTGGTGCGACGGGGGTCCAGACCTCAGGGGCTGCGGCATAGAACCGCTTGACGCCTCAACCCGATTAACAGAGTCTATCGCACAAATAGAGCCCTCGCTTCGAAAAGGAATTTTGCATGACCCGTATTGCCCTCACCCGTTTCAGCCTCTCCCTGCCTGCATTGTTGCTGGCGCAGACAGCTTTTGCAGATGTGACCGCCGCACAAGTCTGGGGCGATTGGAAAACGTACATGCAAAGCATGGGCTACACCATGAGCGCCACAGAGACCGCCAACGGCGATGATCTGACCGTCAGCGACATCACCATGCTGATTGAGATCCCCGAAGGCGAAGGCACCGCGACCATGACCATGGGCAGCATGACCTTCCAGCAGGACGGCGGCGCGGTTAACATCCTGATCCCCGACGTGATGCCCATCGTGGTCGACATTTCGCCCGTCGGCGGCGCAGATCCCGTCAAATTGTCGATGAGCTATACCCAGTCCGGTCAGGTCATGCGCGCCAGCGGCTCCCCCGAAGAGATGACCTATGACTACAGTGCAGACAGCATCGCTGTGAACCTCGACGAACTGATCGCAGACGGCGAAACCTTCGGTGAGGAAAACGCCAAGATCAATGTTGTCGGCACCGGCGTCAGCAGCACCACCAAGATGACCATCGGTTCCTTGCGCAGCTATGTGCAGTCCGGCGCGATTGCGTCGATGACCTATGACGTCAACATCGACAACCCTCAGGAGGCGGTCAAGATCAAGGCCACTGGCGGTATCCAAGGCGTGGCCTTTGACGGCGGCGGCGCAATCCCGATGAACATCGACTACGCCGACATGGCCGCCATGCTCAAGGCGGGCTTCGCCGTCGATGGCACGTTCAGCTACACAGGCGGCAATTCCCAGATGAATGTCACCGACCCCGAGAACGGCAACTTCGCGGCCACGACCTCGTCGGCAGGGGGCGCGCTTGGCGTCAAGATGGGCGCGCAAACGCTGGCCTATGACGTCACCCAGAACGATGTGAAGGTCAACGTGCAGGTGGCAACCCTGCCCTTCCCTGTTGACCTCAGCATGGCCAAGAGCGCCTTCAAACTCGCCATGCCCATCAGCGCGTCCGACGCGCCACAGGATTTCGCCTTTGGCCTGACCATGGCCGATTTCGAGATGTCCGACCTGATCTGGTCGCTGTTTGATCCCACGTCGCAATTGCCGCGCGATCCTGCGACAATCGAAATGGACCTTTCCGGCAAGGCCACCATGCTTGTCGACATCATGGACCCTGAAGCCACGGCAAACGCTGACGTTCCCGGTGAATTGCAGACGCTCACCCTCGACAAGGTCTTGGTCGACGCGGTGGGTGCCAAGCTCGAAGGCTCCGGCGACTTTGCCTTTGATAACTCCGACACCACCACCTATGACGGCATGCCCAAGCCCGTCGGCGCGATCAACGTTGATCTGGCAGGGGCCAACGGTCTGCTGGACAAGCTGGTCGCCATGGGTCTGCTGCCGGAGCAGCAAGCCATGGGCGCGCGCATGATGATGGGCCTGTTTGCCGTTCCCGGCGACGGTCCTGACACGCTGAAATCCAAGGTGGAGTTCAACGAGGAAGGTCAGATCCTCGCCAACGGCCAGCGCATCAAGTAAGCGCAGCCACCGACACATTCCCCAAGGGCGCGGCCAAGGCTGCGCCCTTTTTGGTTTCGCCCTTGCTCTGCCATGGCGCGGGCATTACCTGTGTGGCTCCCACCAAACGGAGCCTGCCTTCATGACACAGCCCCTTTCCGCGCTGACCAAATCGCTGTTGCACGCCGCTAAAGCCGCAGGCGCAGATGCTGCCGACGCAATGGCGGTTGATGCCACATCCGTGTCGGTCGACGTGCGCGGCAACGCGCTTGAACAGGCAGAACGCGCCGAAGGGATCGACATCGGATTGCGGGTCTTTGTGGGCAAGCGCGTGGCCAATGTCTCCGCCTCCGACACGTCACAGCGCACCATCGACGAAATGGCCGCCCGCGCCGTTGCCATGGCGCAAGAAGCGCCAGAGGACCCCTATGCAGGGCTTGCAGACCCAGACCAGCTGGCCCGCGCTTACGACGCGCATACGCTTGAACTGCATGACCCCGCAGCAGAGCCGACCCCCGCCGCCCTGCAAGACGATGCCGCACGCGCCGAGGCCGCAGCCCTTGCAGTCAAAGGCATCTCTCAGGTGCAATCCGCCAGCGCGGGCTATAGCGAGCAAAGCGTCTGGCTTGCCGCCTCCAACGGGTTCGAAGGCGGATATAGCCGTACCTCGCGCGGGCTGTCCTGCGTCGCCATTGCGGGCACCGGTGCCGACATGGAACGCGACTATGACGGCGACAGCCGCACGTTCCAGTCCGACCTGCGAGACGCAGGTGACATCGGCAAGACGGCTGCCACCCGCGCCTTGCAGCGGATAGATGCGCGCAAGCCGCCGACGGGGACCTATCCGGTGCTCTTTGACGAACGCATCTCCTCCACGCTGATCGGTCACTTGCTGGCCGCGATCAACGGGGCGGCTGTGGCGCGCGGAGCCTCGTGGTTACGCAATGCAATGGGGCAGCAGGTCTTGCCCGACACGCTGTCCCTGATCGAGGACCCGCACCGCCCCCGCGCCAGCGGGTCGCGGCCCTTTGATGCCGAAGGCCTGCCCACCGCCCGCCGCGCCATCGTCGAGGACGGTGTCTTGCAAGGCTGGACGCTCGATCTGGCCAACGCCCGCAAGCTGGGGCTGGACCCCACAGGCAATGCCGCACGCGGCGTGTCCTCCGGCCCGTCGCCTGCCACGTGGAATACCGCCCTGACGCAAGGCACCCAGACCCGCGCCGACCTGATTGCCCAGATGGGCACGGGGCTGTTGGTCACCTCCATGATTGGTTCCACCATCAACCCCAATACGGGCGATTATTCGCGCGGGGCGGCGGGCCTGTGGGTCGAGAACGGGGAGGTCACGCATGCCATCAACGAATGCACCATCGCGGGCAATCTACGCGAGATGCTGCGCGGTGTGATCCCCGCCAATGATGCGCGCACGCATCTGAGCCGCGTTGTGCCTTCCTTACTGGTGACGGAGATGACCCTTGCCGGTGCATGATCTGCCGCTGTTGATCGATGCCGCCCGCATGGCGGGACGCGTGGCCACCAGCTTTACCGGTGCCACGGCAAAGGCATGGGACAAGCCCGGTGGGGCAGGCCCCGTCACCGAGGCCGATCTGGCCGTCAACGATCTGCTGCAATCCACCCTGCGGCTGGCGCGCCCCGACTACGGCTGGCTGTCAGAGGAGACCGAGGACGGCACCGCGCGGCTGAAGGCGGATCGCGTGTTCATCGTCGATCCCATCGACGGCACCCGCAGCTTTGTCGAAGGGTCCAACACATGGGCCCATTCCATCGCCGTGGCCGAGCGCGGGCAGATCACCGCTGCCGTCGTCTATCTGCCCATGCGCGACAAGCTTTATGCCGCAGCCTTGGGGCAAGGGGCCACGCTCAACGGTACGCCCATCCGCGCGTCCGGCGAATGTACCGTGCAGAACATGACCGTGCTGGCCGCCAAGCCCGCGCTGCTGGCCGAGCATTGGCAGGGCGGGGCCACGCCCACGTTCAAGCGCAGCTATCGGCCGTCGCTGGCCTACCGTTTGTCGCTGGTTGCAGAAGGGCGCTATGACGGAATGCTGACCATCCGGCCCACGTGGGAATGGGACATCGCCGCAGGCACGCTGATCGTGACCGAAGCGGGCGGCGGTGCCTCTGACCGAAAGGCTGCGCAACTGGTCTATAACAACGCCGATCCGCGCTTTGACGGGATCGTTGCAGGCAGTGCCTGCGGTCACGGGCTGCTGACGCAGGCCCTTGCGTGACGCGGCCCATCTGATACCCAAGACGGCAATACTCAGGACCCAAAGGACCAAACCCATGACCCAACGCCTGCACCTTGTTTTCGGCGGAGAGCTGGTGAACCCCAGCGAGAACGTCTTCAAGAACGTCGATGACATCCATATCGTCGGTATCTTCCCCGATTATGCCACCGCCTATGACGCGTGGAAGAACGAAGCCCAGCGCACCGTGGACAATGCCCACATGCGCTATTTCATTGCCCACCTGCACCGCCTGCGCGATGAAGAGGCCCCTGCGTCTTCTACCGAAGAGCTGGGCTAAACCCGCATGGCGCGGTCGCTGGGGCTGACGGCGTACCGGGCGCTGGCCCGGCGGACGGATGTGGCAGACACGGCCCCCGCCGTGCCGCGCCCTACAGGGGAACTGCTGTGGATTCACGCGGGCGAGCCTGAGGGCCTGCTGGCGCTGCTTGATCTGGCCGCGCGGCTCTGTGCCCTGCGCTCGGGCCTGAGTGTGATGATCACCCAAGGCGGCATCACCAGCCCAGCACGGCGCAATCCGCATCCCGAGCATCTGATCCTCTTTGACGCGCCCCCCGGGGAGCATCCCGACGATGTCGCCGCCTTTCTGGATCACTGGCAGCCTGACACCTGTCTGTGGGTCTGGGGTGCCTTGCGGCCCAATCTGGTGTTCGAGGCTGCCGAGCGTGGATGCCCGATGATCCTGCTGGATGCCGATGCTTCCGGCTTTGACGGGCGTCGGGATCGCTGGTTGCCTGATCTGGCCGCTTCGCTTTTGCGGCAGTTCACCCATATCCTCGCACGCTCGGCCGCGGGCAAGAAGCGGTTGGTCAAGATGGGGCTGCCCGCCAAGTCCATCGAGGTCACGGCCCCCTTGATGGCAGGCGGGCAGGCACTGCCGTGCCCCGACAGTGACCTGACCGACATGTCAGAGGCCTTGGGCGGACGCCCCGTCTGGTTTGCCGCCACCGTGCAACCCGAAGAGGTCAGCATCGTTCTGGCCGCCCACCGTCATGCGCTGCGCCTGTCGCACCGCTTGTTGTTGATCCTCAACGTTGCCGCGCCCGATCAGGCACAGGACGTCGCCTTGCAGACCGCCGACGACGGATTCGATGTCATCCATTGGGAAGAAGACGGAGAGCCCGACGAAAGCACTCAAGTCATGATCGTCGAGGACAGCCGCGACCGCGGATTGTTCTACCGCGTCTCGCCTGTTTCTTTCCTTGGCTCTTCGCTGGTGAACGGTCAAAAGACCTGTGATCCGTTCGAGGCGGCAGCCCTCGGCTCTGCCATTCTGTATGGCCCCAAAGTGCATTCCTATCTGCCATCCTATTCGCGGCTGGCCGCTGCGGGTGCTGCACGCATCGTCAATGATGCCGCAGCCCTTGGCACTGCCGTGTCCCGCCTCATTGCCCCCGATCAGGCCGCCACCATGGCCCATGCCGGATGG